>DATKHX010000370.1:0-6380 GCA_035510075.1 Allostellaceae bacterium | reverse complement strand
TCGCCGGCGCCGCGGGCTGTTTGGCCCTCGCACGGCCGATGGACAATCATGGCATGATGCCGGTGACGGTCATGTTCGCTCTCGCCGCAGTTGCGGTGGCGCTGACCGGATATGTCGGCCCCTTGTCCGCGCCCCTGCTGATGACCGTCATGGCTTTTGCCGGTTTTTTCATCATCGGCTTGCAATCGGGCCTCAACGCCGCCGCGGCCTCGGTGTATCCGACCTCCTACCGCTCGAACGGCATCGGCTGGGCGAGCAGCGTCGGCCGCTGCGGGGCGATCCTCGGCCCGATCATCGGCGGTTTTCTGATCGCGCAAGGGCTGACGCTCCGGCAGCTCTATCTCGCGGCGGCGCTGCCTCTCGTGATCGGCACTATCGGGTGCTATGTCCTGTCCCGCCTTTATGCCACGCGGTTTCGTGCGATCGGGTTCGGCAAGCGCGCGCCGCGAGAACGCGCCGCCGCAGAGGGCGGGTAGGGCAAGACCGCTGAGAAGCCAGTTACCGGGCACGGCTGATGCACGCCGGTGCCAGTTAGGGGGTGAGCCGCCGTGTCACTCGGAATGCTCTAGGGGCGGGAGTTGCCTCGGATCACACTCGCCCTCGAAACAGCGGCGCTCGTGCGCGCGCTGAGGGACGCGGAGCGTCCGAATGAAGCGGAAACCGGGGTCAAGAGCCTGGAACGCAGGCAGAGAGCGGCCCGCGAGCGTCTTGAGATCCTGTTAGGAGTAGTGGATTCCGCCCCCAAGCAGCCGGAAAACCGGCCCCACCAATACAACTACAACCCAAGCCTTGATCCTAACACGCCGTCTACCCGCGCCCCGGTTTACCGCTGACCCGCGAGGAGCTCAGTGCTCGGTATACGCTGACTGAGACGGGTCTCATCTTCATTCGCAGCGGCGCCCGTGGGGAGATCGGGCGTCTGATGCTCAAAAATCGCATTATGCGAGATTATGGCAAAGTCGCAGAACCGCCTTTTATGTGAAAAAATGTCCCAGGAAAAGAAGATGCGGCGGCAAGCCGGTCGATTAGACAGTCAGCTTGTGACGAGTTCACGCTTCGGGTTAAGGGCGTTCAATTGACCCGTATGCTGATCGCGGTCACGGCGATGTTTCTGCAGCAAACCTGCGGCTCGATCGCCCGAGCGCTGCCGGCGGTGCTTGCGCCGTTGATCATCGCGGAACTGCATGCCGATGCTGCCTGGGTCGGGATTTATTTCTCGCTGACTGCCGTTGCCGCGCTGATCGGTCAGTTGGGATCAGGCGGCTTCATTATCCGGCACGGCGCCATTCGCATGAGCCAGATCGCCCTGCTGTTTACAGGCGCCGGTTTGGCAGTGGCGGTCCTCGGTGGTGCCGTCGGCTTCGTGCTGTCGGCATTGATCGGGAACGGCGTTGCCGCGGTGGCAACCCCAGCCAGTTCCCAGTTGCTGGGGCGCTGGTCCGTCAGGCGCTACGCGCCGTTTGCCTTCTCCATTGCCCAGTGCGCGATCCCGGCGGGCATTCTGCTGACCGGATATCTCGGCCCCGTAACAGCACAGTCGTTTGGCTGGCGTGAGACGATGCTGGCGAGCGCGGCGCTGTGCTGGGCCGTCGCACTAATGCTCCAGCCGCTACGTGGCCGGCTCGATACTGAGCCATCGCCTCGGCATCCCATCCGCTTGTCGGATTTCCGCACCACGATCACCGCGGTGCTGGCGGTCCGCGAGCTGCGCTCCTTGTCGTTCGCCTGCCTTGCGTTCAACGGCACACAGGCCGTGTTTATTGCCTATTTCGTCACCTACGTGACCTCACTGGGCTATCCGCTGGTTGCGGCTGGATCGCTGTTTTCGACCGTCATCGCGGTGGCGTTGCCGGGCCGCATCCTATGGGCCTGGGTGGGCGGCTTCTATGTCGCGCCACACTTCGTCCTGGGCGGGTTGGCCTTCGGGATGGCTGTCAGCATTGGGCTGATTGGCGCGTTTACGCCCCATTGGCCGTTGCTGGCGATCGGCGCGGTGACGATGGTGGTCAGCGCAACAGCGTTGTCCTGGCACGGCATCATGCTGTCGGAAGCCGCGCGTCTGGCGCCGCCGGGACGAGTGGGCGCGGTGACCGGTGGGGTGCTGTCATTCGGCCAGATCGGTGCGCTGTCAAGTCCCGCGGTCTTCTCGTTGCTGCTCGGGCTGACTGGAGGCTATAGCGCCGGGTGGGTCGTCTGCGCGGTGCCGGCCGTTCTGGTCGGCGTCAATATGCTGCGCCAGGGTAAGCCTGCAGCAGCGTAACGCGCTGTGACTGTTGTAGCGCGGCAGTGGCAGCAAGCTCCGGATGGCGGGACCGGCGTCGCGCAGTTGTAGGAGCCCGTCGGAGCGTGGTTCTCCCTGGCGCCACGCAGCGGTCAGGCAAGGATGAGACCGGCCGTGGGCCGCCGATGCGGTAATGCAGGTTGGCGCCACTGAAACGCTGTCGGACAATCCGGTCCGCCTCGCCGGCGGGGCCAACGTGCCGGTGCGGCTCGAAATCTGGTCGGGCATGATCTATGTTTGGCATCTCTTCTACCAGCGTCTCGAGTCCGGCCGGCAGGCGCTCGCCGCGGCGGGCGCGTTAATCCGCGCCCGGCGCCGCCTGAGCACCGGGTCTCGCCGCCGGTCGCGTGAAGGGCAGCGTCGCAGTTACCCTTTGGGCGTCGTGCCTGGCGATGCTGGCGGCGCCGCCGCTGCAGTTTCGACTGCCGGCGTGGCCGCATTCGGCATCGCCTCGGTCGTGATCGCCGTCGCGCCGATCGCCGCCTTGGTCGTCGCCGGCCGGTTGACCCACCCGGCGAGACATGGTCTCGTCGCCGCCCGCTGGGGCCCATCGATGACAACCAAACGGACCCAATGATCGAGACGCGCAAAATCGAGACCGGGACCGGGTTGATATTCGACGTCTCCGTCGGCGGTCGCGAGTCGGCTCCGTTGGTGCTGATGCTGCACGGGTTCTGTGTCTCCCGCTATTTCTGGGATAACCAGATCCCGGCGCTTGCGATGGCAGGCTATTTCGCCGTGGCGCCGAACCAGCGCGGCTATTCGGCCGCTGCGCGCCCCGACCCGGCGGATTTCGAGAATTACCGGATCGATAAATTGATCGACGATGCGCTCGATATTGCCGCGGCCGCGGGACACGGCCAGGGTCGGTTCCATCTGGTCGGCCATGATTGGGGCGGGAGCCTCGCCTGGATCATCGCCGACCGCTGGCCTGAGCGGATCGCCTCGCTGACCATGCTGTCGCGCCCGCATCCGGCATCGTTCGCTCGAGCCATGAAGACTGATCCCGAACAGCCATATCGCTCGCGGCATCACCATGAATTGCTCGATCCGAGCGCCGGTCCGCGGCTGCTGGCCGAGAACGGAAAATGGGTGCGCGATCGGCTGGCGCGCAACGGCGTGCCGCCGGAAGCGATCGAGAAACACCTGTCGGTGATCGGCAATCCGCCGGCAATGGAGGCGGCGCTCGCCTGGTATCGCGCCCGTGGCGAGCGCCAATCGATCGGCCCGACGAAGGTACCGACCTTGTTTATTTGGGGCGATGCCGACGACACGGTCGGCCGGCCGGCAGCCGAAGGCACAGCCGAGTTCATCGAAGCGGGTTATCGCTTCGCGCCCTTGTCCGGCGTTGGCCATTACGCTGCGGACCAGGTGCCGGCGCAGGTCAACGAGTTGCTGATCGAGCACCTCGCGCACCATCGGGTGTGACGATGGCCAATCACGATAGAGGGCCAGGCAGAATGACCGAGTTTCGGCGGCGACAGATTGGGCATACCGGGCTGCGGGTGACCGAACTCGGCCTCGGCTGCGCCACGCTCGGCGGCAGCCAGATCAATGTCGCCCGTGCGGCCGCTGAGGAAATTGTCGGCGCCGCCTGGGAAGCCGGGGTGCGCTATGTCGACACCGCGCCGTACTACGGGGTCGGCCAGGCCGAGCGCTGCGTCGGTGACGCGCTGCGCGGCCGCGCGCGCAGCGAATGGGTGCTGTCGACCAAGGTCGGCCGGTTGCTGCGCCCAAATGCGACCGGGATTTTCGCCGATAGCCGCCATCATCCGCTGCCGTTCGAGGCGGTCTACGATTATTCGTATGACGGGATTATGCGCTCGTTCGAGGACAGTTTGCAGCGGCTCGGCCTGGCGCGGATCGACATCCTCTATGTGCACGACATCGGCGCCTATCAGCACGGGGCCGAAGCGCATCCGGCGCTGATCAAAACGCTGCGCGATAGCGGCTACCGCGCTCTCGAAGCGCTGCGCAGCAGTGGTGCGGTGTCGGCGGTCGGCATCGGCGTCAACGAGCGCGAAGTGCTGTTGGAGGCGATGGAGTGGGGCGCCTGGGACGCGTTTCTGCTCGCCGGCCGCTACACCCTGCTGGAACAGGCGCCGCTCGACGACTTGCTCCCAAAATGCGTCGCCGCCGGCACCTCGATCGTCGTCGGCGGGCCGCTCAATTCCGGTATCCTCGCCGGCCGCGACACCTGGAACTACAGGCCGGCACCGCCTGAGGTGACCGCCCGGGTGAAAGCGATCGCCGCCATTTGCGACAGCCATCGCGTGCCGCTCCCGGCGGCGGCGCTGCAGTTCCCGCTTGCCCATCCGGCGGTCGCCGCGATCATCCCGGGCCCACGCAATGCAGGCGAGTTCGTCGCCAACCTCGATCTGCTGCGCCACCCGATCCCGGCGGCGCTTTGGACAGATTTGCGGCAGGCCAGGCTGCTTCATCCCGACGCACCGGTTCCTGAATAGACCCCCGACGGGAGCGGGCGGCCAGTATCGACTGCTGCGCCGCCGCCGAGCTCGTCCCGGTCGACAAGATGGCCAAAAGTAACGAACGGTCCATATTCGTAGCATAGGGCCCGCCGCTATCTGTCGGAATAACCCTGCCGGCCGGGTTTCCGCATAATTCGCCAATCCGCGATGGTTTTTCGTGCACAAAATGGGTGCCTAAAAAGGCCTCTTAACACCGATCTTTGGCGCTTGACGACAGGAACCGCCGGTTTCTATCTGATTGCTATTACTAATATACGTCTCTATGTTCTTGGTATGTCTCTTTGTACTACAGAAATTAGCGTTTCGTTACTTCTGGCCCTGAGCGACCTGATCAACGGCAACCCGGCTTATCGGCGGTCAGGCGTGCGGATCGAGAAGGCGTTCGGCTTGGCGCGGTAGACGCGGGCGTGGCAGAGTGGCGGCAAGAATTGGGCGGGAGGGACCATGAGAACGATATTGCGGCTGGCAGCACTGGTAGCTGGTGTGGGTGGGGCGCTGCTGACGAGTAGCGCCGTCCGTGCGCAGTTGGTGATCACCGGCAATGACGAAAAGGTGTCGTTCGACGAGAATACGGGCAAGACCGTCACTCATCCGGCCGGCAAGGACACGGTGTCGATCATCAGCATCTCAGATCCTGCTAAGCCGAAGATCGTCGTCAATCTGCCGCTGATGAATACGATCACCGGGCCACCGGTCAACCTCGCGATCACCCCCGATCAGCATCTGGCGCTGGTCGCCAATTCGCTCGATTGGGTCAAGGCCGGCGACGGCTGGAAGGGGGTGCCCGACAATAAGATCTACGTCATCGACCTGACCACATCGCCACCCGCGCAGATCGGCACGGTCGAGGCCGGCAAGCAGGCTTCGGGCATGGCGATCAATCGCGCCGGGACTTTGGCGCTGGTCGCCAACCGCGCCGAGGATACAGTCACGGTGCTGGCGATCGACGGCAAGGACGTGAAACCTGTCGGCACGGTGTCGGTTGCCACCAAGCCGACGGCCACGGTTCCCTCGCCGCCCCCGGCGCTGCCTGCCGCCGTCGCAATCACCCCTGACGGGAAGCGCGCGCTTGTCGCCAAGAGCGGCGCCAATCGGGTGGGGTTGCTCGATATCGATGGCCAGAAGGTCACCAATGCTCGGGTGGACGGCAAGAATTACGACATGGCCACGGGCCTGACCCCGCTCAACGTTCAGATCACGCCCGACGGCAAGCTCGCGATCGTCAACAACATCGGCGGCGGCCAGGACGGCGGGGTTGATACCGTGGGCATCATCGATCTCGCGGCGACCCCGCCGCGCGTCATCGATCAGGTAGTTGTCGGCGATGGCCCGGAAGGATTGGCAATGAGCCCGGCGGGAGGCTATGCCGCCTCGCTGATCTTGAACGGCACCGGAGGCACGCCGAAGACCGCGTTTTACCGGCACGAGCATTCCTATGTGGCGCTACTGAAAATCGACGGCATGACCGTTCGCAAGATAGGGCAAACCGATGTCGGCGGCCTCGCCGAAGGCCTCGCTTTCAGCCCCGACGGGCGCTTTCTCTATGTCGGCAATTTCGTCGACGGCGACATTGACATCCTGCGCCTCGACGGCGACGCGCTGACCAAAAT
>DATKHX010000369.1:0-18218 GCA_035510075.1 Allostellaceae bacterium | reverse complement strand
GGCATCAAGCGCGGCACCGACGTGATGCTGGCGGGCAAGCTCGCTGTCGTCTGCGGTTTTGGCAACGTCGGCAAGGGCTCGGCGGCGAGCCTCAGAAGCCAGGGTGCGCGCGTCATGGTGACCGAGATCGACCCGATCTGCGCGCTGCAGGCGGCGATGGAGGGCTATCAGGTCATGACGATGGACGACGCCGCGGCGCAGGGCGACATCTTCGTCACCGCGACCGGCGATGTCGACGTGATCACGCTCGACCACATGCGGCAGATGAAGGACCGCGCCATCGTCTGCAACATCGGCCACTTCGACAGCGAAATTCAGATCGAGGCGCTGCGCAACTATGCCTGGGAAGAGGTCAAGCCGCAGGTCGACGAAGTCGTCTTTCCCGACGGCAAGCGGCTGATCGTCCTCGCCAAGGGGCGGCTCGTCAATCTGGGGTGCGCCACCGGCCATCCGAGCTTTGTGATGAGTGCCTCCTTCACCAACCAGGTGCTGGCGCAGATCGAGCTGTGGGCCAACCACGGCAAGTACGAGAACAAGGTCTACGTGCTGCCGAAGCACCTCGACGAAAAGGTCGCGCGGCTCCATCTCGATCGGCTCGGCGTCAAGCTGACCCAGCTGAGCCCGGCGCAGGCGGGCTATCTCGGCCTCGAGCGCTCCGGCCCGTTCAAACCCGAGCATTACCGGTATTAACCTCCGCGTTACGGACGATTTAACAACTTCTTGGGGATCAAGGTCATTTTCCCTCTTTTCTTTTACCAAAATCACCCCATAATGCCGCGTCAAGAGAGTCGGAGGCTGAACCCCCGACCAGCGGCTGTAGACGGGGTGACTGATGGTTATCGAGGGCGCGGCCGTGCTCGCTTCGGTTGTCGCGACTGTTTTCGCCGCGCTGTGGCTCGGCGGGCGAAGGCGGTTACGCGTCGAGCTGCAGATGTTGGCGCAGAGCGAGAGCAACCGGTTTGAGGCCGTCTCGATCGCACGACAGGCCGGGGAAGAGGCGACGCGGCTGCGCGAGGCGCTCGACGCCGTCCCGCTGCCGATGTGGCGGCGCGACGGCGCCGACCTGCTCGTCGACTGCAACCGGGCCTACACCGCAGCGCTCGGCACCAGCCGCGAGGCGGCGCTCGCCGAAAACCGGGCACTGATTTCGAAGGGCGATAGAGAAAAGCCGATCGCTCCCGTCGGCTCCGATGCGCCTTCGGTCGAGGCTCATGTCGTGATCGGCGGCCAGCGCCGGCTGCTCGAAGTGAACGAGGCGCGGTGCGCCGGCGGTGGGGCGGTCGGCTTTGCTTTCGACCGCACGGATCGCGAAAACGCGCAGGCCGAGCTGCGGCGGCACATCCTCGCGCACGCCGCGGTACTCGAGAGCCTTTCCGCTGCGGTCGCGATCTTCGGGCCGGACAAGCGGCTGAAATTCTTCAATACCGCCTTTACCCGGCTATGGGGGTTCGACGCGGCTTGGCTCCGCTCCGAGCCGGATGTCGGCGAGATCCTCGAACGCCTGCACGAATCGCGGCGCTTCCCGGAATACCGCGATTTCCGCGCGTTCAAACGCGAGCGGTGCGAGCTGTTCACCTCGCTGGTCGGGCCGCGGCACGAGCTGATGCATCTGCCCGACGGGCGCACCTTGCAGCTGACCATGTCGCCGCACCCGTTCGGCGGTCTGACTTACCTTTATGACGACGTCAGCGACCGGCTGGCGCTCGAATGCTCCTACAACACGTTGGCCCAGGTGCAGCGCGCGACCCTCGACCATTTGTTCGAGGGGATCGCGGTCTACGGCGGCGACGGCCGGCTCAAATTGCACAACCCCGCTTTCCGCGCGCTCTGGGAATTGTCGGAGGCAGATGTCGCGGGCGAGCCGCATATCGCCGAACTCGTCGACAAGACCCGCGAGCTGCTCGACGATGGTGGCGATTGGGCCGGGGTCCGAGCGGAGATGGTTGCGCAAGTCACGTCCCAGACCCTGACGAGCGGGCCGCTCTATCGCCGCGACGGCTCGATGCTGCAGGTCGCGAGCGTGCCGCTGCCCGACGGCGAAGTGCTGTTGACCTATCTCGATATCAGTGACACCGCTCGCGTCGAGCGGGCGCTGCGCGAGCGCAACGAAGCGCTCGAAACCGCCGCGCGGCTCAAGACCGAGTTCGTCGCCAACGTCTCGCACGAGTTGCGCACACCGCTCAACACGGTCGTCGGGTTCGCCGAGATTCTGCAAAACCAGTATTTCGGGCCGCTCAATCCGAGCCAGCGGGAATACAGCCGCGGCATTCTCGACAGCGCGCATCAGTTGACGGTGCTGATCAACGATATGATCGACCTGGCGACGATCGAAGCCGGCTATCTCGAATTGGAACCCGACCGTGTCGATGTCGCCGGCATGCTGCAGGCGGTTTTGGGCCTGACGCGCGAGCGGGCGCACAGCCGCGGGCTGAACATCGCGCTGCGCTGCCCGTCCCGCATCGGCGCGATCGAAGGCGACGAGCGGCGCCTCAAACAGGCGCTCTTCAATCTCGTTTCGAATGCGATCAAGTTCACCCCGCCCGGCGGCGCCATCGGCATCGAGGCCGAACGGTGCAAGGACGAACTGCTGCTGTGCGTTGCCGACACCGCCGACGGCATCGCGCCGGCGGATCGCCCCGGGACGCCCGCGCAATTGGAGCGCTTCCAGACCCAGGCGGGTTCCGGCTTTGGCCTGTCGCTGGTCAAGAGCCTGGTCGCGCTGCATGGCGGCACCGTCGAAATCGCATCGGCGCCGGGCCGGGGAACCCGCGTCATCTGCCGGCTGCCCACCGGTCCCGCCGGCGCCCACAGCACCGTCGCCGCGAGCGCCGCCGAGCCGGCCCGCGATCGGGCCGATTCGCCCTGCGCGGTCGCTGCTTAGCCGGCGGCGTCGGCGGTCGCCGCGACCCGCAGGGTTGAGCCGAGAGGCCTTTAGGGCAACAATAACGCCCGCAAAAAGCAGATGTTGCGGGTAATCGCGGCGGCGATATACAACGCGTAGGTGATTACCGTCATAAATCTGCCGGACGAAGCCGCCACCGCGGCGCTCGCGGCACGCCTTGCCGCGGTCGCCGAGCCCGGCGATGTCATCGCCCTCGAGGGCGACCTCGGCGCCGGCAAAACGACGTTCGCGCGCGCCTTTATCCGCGCCTATGGCGCCGCCGCCGAGGAGATCCCGAGCCCGACCTTCACTCTCGTGCAGATCTACGAGGCGGCGGATACGGCGATCTGGCACTTCGACCTCTACCGTCTGACTGCGGCCGACGAGGCTTGGGAGCTCGGGATCGAAGAGGCGTTCGTGTCGGGCATCTCGTTGATCGAATGGCCCGACCGCCTCAGCCCGCTATTGCCGCCGCGACGCCTCGAAATCGCCCTCGAGTTCGGCGATCGGCCGGAAGCGCGCCGCGCCGTCGTCGACGGCGACGCCGCGTGGCGCGCCCGGCTCAGCGAAATCGCGGCGGATGCCTAGCCCGGCCGTCGCGGGCGTCGCCACACCTCCCGCAAGCAGCGGCCCGGCCGCAGCGCCGCCAGCGCCTTCGCCGAGGCAACAGGCGATGGCCGCCTTTCTCGCCGCCAGCGGCTGGGGCGGGGCGGCACCGGCGCCGCTCGCCGGCGATGCGTCGTTCCGTTTCTATTACCGGCTCCGTCGCGGGGGCGAAAGCGTTGTCGTCATGGATGCTCCGCCGCCCCAGGAGGAGGTCGGCGCCTATGTCGCTGTCGCGGCGATCCTGCGCGGGTTCGGCCTCAGCGCGCCCTCGATCCTGGCCGAGGACGGTGCCCGCGGATTTCTGCTGATCGAGGATTTCGGCGACGACACCTACACCCGCCTGTTGCGTCGCGGCGCCGACGAGCCTGCCCTCTACAAGCTCGCGATCGACGTGCTGGCTGCGCTGCAGCTTTCGGCCGCAGCGGCGGGCGCCCCGGGGCTGCCGCCGTACGACGATGCGCGCCTGCTTGCCGAAGCGGTTTTGCTGGTCGACTGGTATTTCCCGGCGGTGCTCGGCAACCCCCCTTCGGCTGCGCTGCGCGAAGAATATCTGGCGCTATGGCGTGCGGCTCTGCCACTCGCATATCAACCTTTCCGGCCGACCCTCGTGTTGCGCGACTTCCATATCGACAATTTGATGCTGCTGCCCGACCGGCCTGGAGTGCGGCGCTGCGGGCTCCTCGATTTTCAGGACGCGGTCGTCGGCCCGCCCGCCTACGATCTCGTTTCGTTGCTGAAAGACGCGCGCCGCGACGTGCCCGAGCCGCTCCGGCGGGACATGACCGAGCGCTATCTCGCCGCCTTCCCGGCGCTCGATCGCGCGGATTTCGAGCGCTCCGCCGCCATCCTCGCGGCCCAACGCAATTGCAAGATTCTCGGCATCTTCACCCGGCTGTGGAGGCGCGACGGCAAGCCCGCCTATCTCCGCCACATCCCGCGGCTGTGGCGCATGGTCGAACACGATCTGCGCCATCCGGCGCTGCGCGACATCGCGCGCTGGCTCGAGCGTCACCTGCCGCCGGCGGCGCGGCGCATGCCCGACCCGCGGGGACGGGCGTGAACGCGCCGCCGCGCCGGGCGATGGTGTTGGCTGCCGGGCTCGGAACCCGGCTGCGCCCGGTCACCGACACATTGCCGAAGCCGCTCGTCGAGCTCAATGGGCGCACCTTGCTCGACCATGCGATTGACCGGCTCGCAGGCGCCGGGGTCGAGCATGTCGTGGTCAACACCCATTACATGGCGTCGCGGATCGCGAGCCAGCTTGGTCGCCGCGACATTCCATACATTGAAATCTCGGAAGAGCCCGAATTGCTCGAAACCGGCGGCGGCGTCGCCAACGCGCTGCCGGCGCTCGGCGAGATGTTTTTTGTCGTCAATGCCGACGTGTTCTGGCTCGACGGCAAGGATCCGGCGCTGCTGCGCCTGGCGCGGGCGTTCGATGCCGAGCGCATGGACGCGGTCCTGCTGTTGCAGCGCACCGTCAGCGCCGTCGGCTATGACGGCAGCGGCGACTACCTGCTCGACCCGGCCGGAAGGCCAAGGCGGAGGCGCGAGCGCGAGATCGCCCCGTTTCTGTTCGCCGGCATCCAGCTGTTGCATCGGCGGCTGTTCGACGATTGGGCCGAGCGCGCGTTTTCGCTGGTCCGGCTGTTCGACCGCGCCGAAAAAGCGGGGCGGCTGCACGCGATCGTGCACGACGGCGAGTGGTATCACATCGGCACCCCGGCGGGGCTCGCCGCGACCCGCGAGCGCCTGACCTCGCACCGCGTCGAATGATAGGGGGCAGGTGTCGACGCGGTTCGAGAGACGAGCCAAAGACGCTGACTAGTTCTTGACGCGGCGTTGATAAAGAGTAGCGAGTGCGGCCCAAGCTTTACACGATCGCGCCCGAGCGCCCGTTTTTGGCGGTGCTGGCAGAAGGGTTGCTGGCTATGGGCGGCAGCGACCCGCTGGCGTTGTCGCGGGTTACGGTGCTGCTGCCGACGCGGCGAGCGGTGCGTGCGCTGCGCGACGCATTTTTACGCACCGCATCCGATGGAAAGGAGCCCGGAACCCCACTGCTATTGCCGCGGATGCGGCCGATCGGTGATCTCGATTCGGACGAGCTATCGGTGGTCGAAGGCATCGCCGACGGCGACGGCCTCTCAGTGCCGCCGGCGATCCCGGAATTGCGCCGCCGGCTGCTGCTGACCCAGCTCGTCCTGAAATGGGGACGGCAGGGAGGCCGCGACCCGCTGCTTCCGGGGGAGGCTGCCGCCCTCGCCACGAGCTTGGCACGGCTGCTCGATACGGTCGCGGCCGAGGGAGCGAGCTTCGCCCGGCTCCGCGAGCTCGCACCTCCCGATCTCGCCGAGCATTGGGAGGTTGTCCGCAAATTCCTCGAAATCCTGCCCTACGCATGGCCAGGCGTGCTCGCCGCCGAGGGCGCGCTCGACCCGGCCGACCGACGCAACCGCCTGCTGGCCCGGCAGGCCGCGATCTGGCGGCATACCCCGCCGCGCGATCCGGTCGTCGCCGCCGGGCTGACCGGCGGTATCCCGGCGATGACCGAGCTGATCCGCGTCGTCGCCTCGCTCGACAACGGTGCGGTGATCCTGCACGGGCTCGACCGGCGCTGCGACGCGGCGGAATGGGCCGCGATCGAACGCGACGAGGCCCACCCGCAATATCTGCTGGCGAGCCTGCTGAGAGCGCTCGACATGGCGCCGCCCGACATCCGCGACTGGCCCGAGCCAGCCTCGGATCAAGTCCGACACGACAGCACCAGCGCCCGACGGTTGCGGCTCGTCGGGGAGGCGATGCGGCCGGCGGCGACGACCGATGCCTGGCGCGACCTGCCGCGGTTTTCGGCTGACGCGCTCGCCGGGCTCAGCCGCTACGATTGCGCCGGTGCGCACGAAGAAGCGCTGACGGTCGCACTGCTGCTGCGGCGCAAACTCGAAACCCCGGGCGCCACCGCCGCACTCGTCACCCCCGACCGCGAGCTTGCCCGCCGGGTCGCGGCCGAGCTGGCGCGTTGGGGCATCGCGATCGACGACTCGGCAGGCTTGCCGTTGAACCGCACGCCGCCGGGGGTGTTCCTGCGCCTGGTGCTCGATCTCGCCGCGAGCGAGCTCGCTCCGGTGCCGTTGCTAGCGGCCTTGAAGCACCCGCTCGCCGCCGGCGGCCTTGCCCCGGTTGCGTTCCGCGACCTGACACGCCGGCTCGAGCAGGCGATCCGCGGTCCGCGCCCGGCTCCCGGTTTCGCCGGCCTGCGAGCGGCCCTCACCGGCAACGACGCTGAAAGGCTGCGCCCTTTTGCCGGCCGGCTCGAGGCGTGCCTCGGCGCCCTTCCCGGCCTGCTCGCCGCCGACGTCGTGCCGCTCGCGCAACTTGCGACCGCACATCTCGAAGCCGCCGAACGGCTGGCCGCGACCGACGAAGAGCCGGGCGGCCACCGGTTGTGGCGCGAGGCGGCCGGCGAAACCGCGGCCCGCTTTTATAACGAGCTGATCGACGCGGCCGGCGATTTTCCGCCGCTGCCGGGCCGGCATTACCCGGCACTGTTCGAGGCGCTCGCCGCGGGTGCGGTCGTCCGCCCGCTTTATGGCCGCCATCCGCGGCTGGCGATCTGGGGCCTCGTCGAAGCCCGGCTGCAGCAGGCCGACCTCGTCGTCCTCGGCGGGCTCAACGAGGGCGGCTGGCCCGGCCCGGCGGCGCACGACCCGTGGATGTCGCGGCAGATGCGCCGTGAATTCGGGATTGCCGTGCCGGAGCGGGCGATCGGCATTGCTGCGCACGACTTCGCCCAGGCGATCGCGGCACCGGAAGCGGTATTGACCCGCGCGGCGCGCAGTGAGGGCGTGCCGACCGTGCCGTCGCGCTGGCTGCTGCGGCTCGACACCGTGCTGCGCGCGGTCGGCCTCGACGCCGCCCTGCGCCCCGATCCCACAATCGAACACGCGGTCTACGGGCTCGACGCTGCGGCATACCGGCAGTTGCCGCCGGCGGAACCGCGCCCGCCGCTGGCCGCGCGGCCGCGGCAGCTGTCGGTCACCCAGATCGAGACCTGGCTCCAAGACCCCTACGCGATCTATGCGCGCCACATTCTTCAATTGCGGGCGCTGCAGGAACTCGACGCCGATCCCGGCCGCGCCGATCTCGGGATCTGCGTCCACGAAGCGCTCGCCGAATTCGTCCGCCGCTTTCCGCGCGACTTGCCGGCCGATCCTGCCGCGGAGTTGCTGGCGATCGGGCGCCGGCATTTTGGCGCGGTGTTGTCGAGGCCCGGTGCCTGGGCTTTCTGGTGGCCGCGCTTTGAGCGCATCGTCCAATGGCTCGTCGCGGAGGAGGCGGCGCACCGCGCGGCGACGATCGAAAGCTTTGGCGAGCTCAAGGGCAGCCTGACATTGGTCGGGCTGCCCGGCGGGTCGTTCGAGCTGACCGCAATGGCCGACCGCATCGACCGGCTCGCAACGGGCGAATTTCTGCTGATCGACTACAAGACCGGCGCCATACCGCTCAAACGGACCATTCGCGCCGGCTTTGCCCCGCAACTGCCGCTCGAAGGGGCGATCCTACGCGACGGCAGCTTTGGCGAGGTCAGCGGCACGCCCTCGGCGCTCGAATATTGGAAGCTCGGCGGCCGCATGCCCGCAGGGCAGCGCTGCGCGATCGACGACGGCGACCCCGCCGGCATGGTCGACCGTGCGCTCGCCAAGCTGCGCGCCTTGGTCGAACGCTTCGACGACCCCGCGACTCCCTACCTCGCCGTTCCAGTGGCGGCGCGCCGGCCGCGGTTTTCCGATTACGAGCATCTGGAACGCGTCGGGCGCAGCGAGGTCGAAGAATGGTAGGTGCGGCCCGCACCCGCACGGCACCTCAGGCGGCTCATCCGCGCGCCTCGGTGTGGGTCGCGGCGTCGGCCGGGACCGGCAAGACGACGGTGCTGACCGATCGGCTGCTGCGGCTGATGCTCGACGGGACCGATCCGGCGCGCATCCTGTGCCTGACCTTTACCCGCGCCGCCGCGGCCGAAATGGCGAACCGGCTCGACACCGAGCTGGCAAAATGGGCGACGTTGGCCGACGGCGCCCTGGCGCAGAGGCTGCGGCAGCTGACCGGGGAATTCGCGGACGAGGCGGCAATCGCCCGGGCGCGCCGGTTGTTCGCGCTGGTTCTCGACACGCCGGGCGGCATCAAAATCTCGACGATCCACGCCTTCTGCCAAACCCTGCTGCGCCGCTTTCCGCTCGAAGCCGGCGTGTCGCCCGAATTCGCCGTGATCGAGGAGCGCGGCGCCGACGAATTGCTGGGAGAAGCGGCGCAAAGCGTGATCATCGCCGCTCGCGATGGTGGTGATCCCGAGCTCGCCGAAGCGCTCGCCATCGTCGCCGATCACACCGCCGAGGAACGCTTTGGCGAATTGATGCAGGCTTTGGCGCAGGAACGCGGCAAGCTCCAGCAGGCGTTACGCCGCGGCCACGCGGCGTTGCGTCACAGTTTGTCGGCGGCGCTGGTTGTGGCCGAAGACGCGACGGTCGATTCCCTGGTCGGGGAATTCTGCGCCGAGGGCGCAGGCGACGACGCCAGATTGAGAGCGTGCGCGGCGGCGCTTGCCGTGGGCTCCGTCACCGATCGCGCGCTCGGCAAAATCCTTGGCGATTGGTGCGCAGCGCCCGGGCGGCGCCAGTCGATGCTCAATGCCTACCTTTGCGCTTACCTGAATGACAAGCGAGAGATCAAGCAACGCTTGATCACTAAGGACACCGCGCGCGCCGCAGGTGAAGCCGGCTGCGATGCGGTAACGGCGTTGGCGGCTGAAGCCGACCGGGCATGCCGGTTCGACAAGGCGCGCGCGGCGGTTGTGGTCCGCGAGGCGACCTCCGCGCTGATGCGGCTCGGCGAGGCTCTGCTGCGCCGGTACAGCGAGGCCAAGCGGCTGAAGGGCGTTCTGGATTTCGACGATCTGGTGCAAACGGCACTCGCGCTCTTGCAGCGGCCGGGAGTGGCGCCGTGGGTGCTCTTCAAGCTCGATGGCGGGCTCGACCACATCCTGATCGACGAAGCCCAGGACACCAACCCCGAGCAGTGGGAGATCGTCGCCGCCCTGGCCGAGGAATTTTTCGCCGGCGAGGGGGCCCGCGACCCGATCCGCACGATCTTTGCGGTCGGCGACGCCAAGCAGTCGATCTACAGCTTTCAGCGCGCCGACCCGCAGGCCTTTTCGCGCATGCGCCGGCATTTCGAGCAGCGGGTCGACGCCGCAAGACAAGAATGGCTCGAGCTGCCGCTCGAAATCTCGTTCCGCTCGACGGAGCCGATCTTGCAAGCGGTCGACGCGATCTTCCGCCCTCCGGAGGCCCGGCATGGCGTCGCGCTCGACGGCGGCGAAATTCGCCATGTCGCCAACCGCGCCGGTCATGCGGGGCTCGTCGAGCTGTGGCCGCCGGTAGTGCCGGCGCCCGGCGCCGAGCCCGGCGAGGACGAATTGCCGGTCGCCCGCAAGCGTGCCGCCGAGCCTTATGCGCGGCTCGCCCGCGCCATCGCCGCCAAGATCAAGGAGTGGCTCGCCACCGGAGAGCGCCTGCCGGCACGCGACCGCGCGCTGCGGCCCGGCGACATCATGGTGTTGGTGCGCCGGCGCAACGAGTTTGTCGGCGAGTTACTGCGCGCTTTGAAACAGCGCGGTGTTCCGGTCGCCGGCGCCGACCGGCTGGTCTTGACCGAGCAGTTGGCGGTGCAGGATCTGGTGGCGCTCGGCCGCTTTCTGCTGCTGCCGGAGGACGATCTGAACCTCGCCGCGGTGCTGAAAAGCCCGCTGTTCGACATCGATGAAGAGGCGCTGTTCGATCTTTGTCACGCGCGCGACAAGCAAAGCCTGTGGAGCCGGCTGCGCATCCGCGCCGAAGCGAGCGCCGAACTGCGCCGCGCCGCCGACCGCCTGTCGGCCTGGCATGCGCGCGCTGATTTCGTTCCGCCCTATGAGCTTTACGGCGAGATCCTCGGCGCCGAAGGCGGCCGCCGCGCCCTGCTGCATCGCCTCGGCCCCGAAGCCGAAGACCCGGTCGACGAGTTTCTCGGCCTGGCGCTCGCTTATGAGCGCGAGAAAGTGCCGTCATTGCAGGGGTTTCTGCGCTGGCTGACGGCCGCCGAGACCGAGGTCAAGCGCGATTTCGCCGCGCGGCCGCGCGACGAGGTCCGCATCCTGACCGTGCATGGCGCCAAAGGGCTCGAAGCGCCGGTGGTTTTTCTGCCCGACACGATGGCGCCCCCCGACCAGAAGGTGGCGGTGCTGTGGAGCGAGGGCGGGCTACCGTTTTGGAAGCCGCCCGGCGATCATGCGGCCCGGCGCTACGTCGCCGAAAAGACCGCGTGGCGCGACCGCCAGATGCAGGAATACCGCCGGCTTCTTTATGTTGGCCTGACGCGGGCGCAGGACCGGCTCTATATTTGCGGCTGGCAGACGCTGAAAGCGCCGCAGCAGGTCTGTTGGCATATGCTGTGCCGCGCCGGTCTTGCCGGATGTGCCGAGCCTTTCGCCTTCGACACCAAGCCGCTGATCGGCGACGAGGAGGGCTGGGCGGGCGAGGGGTTGCGCATCGAGAGCCGACAGACCGCACCACCCGAGCGCGAGCTGGCGATGACGACGAGTGCCGCCGCCGGGCCGTTGCCCGATTGGGCGACGAGGGCGCCCCCGCCCGAGCCCGACCCGCCGCGCCCGTTGTTCCCGTCGCGGCCGGATGGCAACGAGCCCGCGGCGATGTCGCCGCTGAAAATCGGCGGCCGCGACCGCTTCAAACGCGGGCTGCTCGTCCACCGCCTTCTGCAAAGCCTGCCGGAATTGCCGCAAGCCGAGCGCGAAGCCGCGGCACGGCGCTTTCTGGCGCTCCCCACCCATGGGCTGCCGGCTGACGAGCAGGACGACATTTGCGAGGAGACGCTGGCGGTGCTGCGCCATCCCGATTTCGCGGCACTTTTCGGCCCCGGCTCGCAGGCCGAGGTGCCGCTCGTCGGGCTGATCGGCGGCCATGCCTTGTCGGGCCAGATCGACCGTCTCGTCGTCGACGAGAACCGGGTGTCGATCGTCGACTACAAGACCATGCGCCCGGTCCCGGCGAATGAGGACGAGGTGGCGCCCCTCTATCTGCGCCAGCTCGCGATCTATCGCGCGGCACTGGCGCGGATCTATCCCGGCCGCGACATAAGCTGCGCCCTCTTGTGGACGCAAGGCCCGCTCTTGATGCCGATCAGTCCCGCGAAGCTCACACGGCACGCGCCTTGACGGCAGTTTTTCAGCACCCCTAATGTCAGGCCGATTTTGAGGAGAATCCTGCGATGAAGCCGACCGCCGTTACCGACAGCAGCTTCGACAAGGACGTTCTTCGCGCCGAGGGACCGGTGCTCGTCGATTTCTGGGCCGAGTGGTGCGGTCCGTGCAAGATGGTAGCACCGTTTCTCGAAGACCTCGCCGCCGACAAGGCCGGCAAGCTGACCGTCGCTAAGGTCAACATCGACGAGAACCCGCAATCGCCGACCAAATACCGGGTGCAAGGCATCCCGACGATGATCCTGTTCAAGGGCGGGCAGGCGGTTGCTACCAAAGTCGGCGCTCTGCCCAAGAGCAAGCTCTACGAGTGGGTGGAGTCGGTGCTGTAGCCCGTCGCAGCCTTCCTGATCCCGCGAAGGCGAGTTCGTCCGGGGGGAGGCGGCGAGATGGCGCTCAGGACCGTAGTGAGCGCCGTGGCGATCATGATCGTGGTCGGGGCCGGGCTTCCGGCCGTGGCACAACCCAATTACAAATGGGTGCTTTTGGGCTTGCACGTGGGCATGGGGTCGAGGCTGAGCTACAGCGTATACGCAATACCCAAATTTCCAACTGAACCGACACCGGCAGCAGGAGAAGGCAGTCTTCCGACGTTTCCTACGAAAGCGGCTTGCGAGGCCGCGATGAAGCGGGTCATCGCTGCATATTCAGGAAAGAGTCATGCGGCGGGTAACTACGGCCACTACCTGTGCACCAACTTTGCTTGGACGGTCGGCCAATAAGGAAAATCAAGACTGCCGGACGAATTAGCGGGACGTTCGCCTGCGCGCAGTCACCCCAGTGCCGACGCCCGACAGAAAACCGCACACAATCAGCGACCGGAAGCGCCTTAGGCCGTGGCGGCGCCGTCGACCGGGAGGGCGGCGCCGGACACGAACGAGGCTTCGTCCGAGATCAGGAACAGCGCCGCATTGGCGATTTCCTCGGGCTTGCCGGTTCGCCGCATCGGGATCTGCTGGCTGCGTCGGACGACCAGCCCCTCCTTATCCTCGTCACCGGGGGCCTGCTGTTGGTCCGGGCGGGCGACAAAGACCCGCAGCATCGGTGTGTCGATCGGGCCGGGGCACACGGCGTTGACGCGGATCTTGTCCGGTGCGAGGCGCTTGGCGAGGGAACGGACAAACCCGACGACGCCGAATTTCGCCATCGAATACACCGGGCTGAACGCCGAGCCGACGAGGCCTGAAGTCGAGGCGGTATAGAGCAAGGCACCGCCGCCGCGGGCGCGCAATTCGGGGATCGCGGCCTCGGTCGTCAGCAATATCGTGCGCAGATTGAGCCCGATCGCAATGTCGAAATCAGCCATGTCGATGCCTTCGATCGAGGCCGGGCCGGGATGGCCGACATGGTTCCACACGAAATCGAGCCCGCCAAAGGCGCTGGCGGTGCGGCGCACGATGCCACGGGCGAACGCGTCGTCGCGCAAATCGCCGACCAATGCCAGCGCCCGCCCGCCGGCCGCGCTGATTTCGCCGGCGACGGCTTCGACCCCGGCCCGATCGATGTCGACAACCCCGACCGCCGCCCCCTCGCGGGCAAAGCGCAAGGCGCCCGCCCGACCCATCCCCGAAGCCGCCGCGGTGACGATGCCGATCTTGCTTTCGAGCCGCATGGGTCTCTCCGTTAAAGGGGCGCGCCGATCCGCCGGCTCTGGTGTTCGCCTCGAACCGGCGCCCGGGGTGGCAATCTCCTAATTTTTTGAATAAACAGAAAGTGGCGGAGGGGATGAGATTCGAACTCACGATAGGGGTTTAACCCTATAACGGTTTAGCAAACCGCCGCCTTCAGCCACTCGGCCACCCCTCCACCGATGAGTGGGTCGACACGGCGTGCGCCGAAGAAACGCTTAGCATGACCCGTCCGAGCGACGCAAGAGCGGGTGCGGCAGCCCGGGATATGGGGTGGCCTCGGGGCTGGACTTCGCAGTCTGCCGAGGGGCGGTGGGGCGCAGTCGGGCTTGCGCGCGCTCGATTGCTACGAGAATACTGTTCCGATCGCTCCGAATGGAGGCTGGCCCGTGGAAATCGGCGAAGCGCGTCAGGACGGCATGCTGGTGCTGCGGCCGGTCGGCCGTATCGACAATCTGACGAGTGCGGCGTTTCAGGATCGGCTGCTTGTCGCCGCGCGCGCCGGCGCCGCCGATGTCGTCGTCGATTTCGCCGCGGTCGAATACATTTCGAGCGCTGGTCTGCGCGCATTGATGGCGGCCTCGAAGCTTAAGCCGAAAGAGCGCCGCATCGTCGTCGCTTCCCTCAACAGCGTCGTCGGCGAGATTTTCGCAATCAGCCGCTTTTCAGAGGTGATCCCGGTCTTCGAAAACGTCGATGCGGCAATCGGCGCCGGTGCCGACGCAGCGCGCTCGCCTGCCGAGGCAGCCCCGATGCGCGTCCATTTTTGGGGCAGCCGCGGCTCGCTGCCGAGCCCGCTCGGCGAGGCGGCGGTTCGCGGCAAGGTGCGCGACGCGCTGCTCGCGGCACGCGGGCATGATCTGAAGACGCCCGAGGCGATCGACGCCTTTATCGATCGCGAATTGCCGTTCTCGGTGCGTGGCACATTTGGCGGCAACACCGCTTGTGTCGAGATCGGAGCCGGTGGCGACGAGTATGTTCTCTGCGACCTCGGCACCGGAGTGCGCGAGTTCGGGCGCCGCCTTTTGGCCGAACAAGGACCCGAACACAAACATCGCTTCAACGTGTTCCTGTCGCATCTGCACTGGGACCATATCATGGGGTTTCCGTTCTTCCCGCAGGCTTACGTTCCCGGCAACGTCATCCGCATCCATGGCTGCCATAAGGCCGCGCGCGACGCGCTGCGCCGTCAACACCAAGAGCCGGACTTTCCGGTCGATTTTAACTCGCTCGGCGCGACCATCGAGTTCGTCGAATTGGTCCCCGGCCGCACCCACGAAGTGGCCGGGCTGTCGGTATTGCCGATCCAGCAGTTTCACTCCGGCGACTCTTACGGCTACCGATTTTCGCGGGGAGACAAGTCGATCGTCTATTCGACCGATTGCGAGCACAAATATTCCGTGCTGGACGAATCCTATCCTTTTGTGCATTTTTACCGAAACGCCGACCTTTTGATCTTTGACGCGATGTATTCTTTGGCGGACACGGCGTCGGTAAAGGAGGATTGGGGGCATTCGAGCAATGTCGTCGCAGTCGAACTGGCACAGGCGGCGCAGGTCAAGCGGCTGGTGCTGTTTCATCACGAGCCCGCTTATGACGACCGCATGATCGAAGCGGTGGTTGGCGAGACCGTGCGGTTCGAGGAGATCAGCCGCAACGGCCACAAGGTCGAGGTGATCGCCGCCTTTGACGGGCTCGACCTTACCGTCTGAATTGATGAACGGGGTTCTGCGGTTGCGCGTGATCGAGGGCGAGCTCCCTCGGCTCGTGGAGTTCGTCGAAAAATTCGCTGAGTGCTGCGAACTGCCCGACGCCGAGCGGGCGCGACTGCTGATCATTTTGGAGGAGCTGTTCACCAACACGGTCCGCTACGGCTATCCCGAGGGTGCTTCGGACGGCCGGATCAAGGTCGCCCTCGCGATCATGGCCGGGCAGATCGAGATCGACTTCAGCGACGACGGCCAGCCGTTCGACCCTCTGGCGCAACGCTCGCCCGAATTCGGCCGGCCTTCGAGCGAGCGAATGGTCGGCGGGCTCGGGCTGCATATCGTGCGCTCGCTCGTCGACGGTGCGCGCTACCGCCGCGACGGCGACCGCAACCAGCTGACCTTGGTCCGCAGGCTCGCCCGCGCCAATGGCGGTTGAGGCTTTTGGCGGGTTCAGTCGAGCGGGCGGTGCAAGCCCGACGCCACCTCGAGATATTCCGGGTCGTCCGGGCGCAAGATGCCGTGCCGCACCGCGAAATCGAGGATCACGAGGTTGACGTTGAACTTGAAGTCCGACCCGGCGCGGATGCGGTCCAGCACCGCCGCCGCCGGCATCAGGGCGAAATCGACAAACTCGCCGTCCCGGTTGCACGGCACGAATTCGGCCGGCACTTCGAGGTCATAGACGAACAGCACGTCGTCGCGAATCCCGAGTGCGGTTTCCATGCGATAGGAGACCGCACCCGCCGGGACCGCCCGCGCGATCAGATCGGGCGGGATCATGGCTTCCTCGTCGGCCTCTTTGACCAAGGTTTCGACAAGACCGTGCCGGTTGCCGATCCCGCCGGCGACGAGGTTGTCGAGCTTGTCCGGGGCCACCCGCTTGTTTGGAGCGCGGTGGCCGACCCATAGCAGCACTGCGTCGCCGTCGCGGCGATAGCCGTTCAGATGGACGCCATAGGCGCGCGTTCCGAAAAACGGAACCGCACCGCGGTCGAGCCGAAAGACCGGCGGCGCTCCCCAGCGCACCGCGACGTCGAACGTCTCGTTGCGGGTCTTCGGGATGTGCTTTTCGGCGACAAGCGCGTCGACGACTTGGTCGACGGCCTGACTGATCGCCGCCGCGTCGCCCTGCGCCGCCAGCTCGACCGTGTCGCTTTGGGCCGCGAAAACCTCGGGAAAGCGCCGCAACGCCTCGGCGTTGTCGCGCCGTATCAGGCCGATCCGATCCGCCCCGGCGAACAGCGGGACGACCCGCGCCGGGTCGTAGTTGTTGCACCGCCGGATATGGTCGACGAACGACACAGCGCTCAACTCTCCAACCAGTCGCCGTGATCCCGGCCCAGTGTCAGCACCGACTCGACGGAGGCGATTTGCCGCAGACAGGCGGCGATGTATTCGGTGATTTCGCCGCCGAGCCCGCTCATTTGAATCTCGATGGTCAACCGCGCCTGATCCGCCCCGCAAACCGCGCTGTGCCAGAACGACGGCACCAGCCCACGCTTGGCGAAAAGCTCGAGCACGCGCGGCATCACACCCGGCTCGGCGCGCGCGTGAACGGAAAAGAAAGCAGTTTCGGTAAAATTGGTTTCAGCGACGGTCGCGGCAACTGACGGCATGGTCATGATCCTCGGCGAAGACAGGGCGAATCGAGAGAGCCCGAACCCGTGCTGGGTTCGGGACCCTAATTCGCCGGCTACGCCGGTCATGCGTCATTGTCGCTGAGGCCACGACGTCAGATTTAGGCTCGACCAGCGATGCCGTCAACGCGCTTTGCCACCTTCGAGCACCCGGCTCTGACCTTTTCGGATCAAAGGCCGCGGCTTTCTGTTTTCACAGCAGAAGGGTGCGGCAGCAAGGGATGGGCTGTGGTGAAAAAACGTATCGTCGTGAGCGAGACCGACGCGCGCCAGGCCACCAAGGAAGGGGTCGTGCGCTATATACTGCTGGTATCGCTGGTGCTGGTCGTGGTTCTATTTGCGGTAGCCTACGCACTCTTTCATTAACGGAGTGATAGATGGCCTCTCTGCGCCTCGGCTTTGTTGTCGCGTTGACGCTCGCGACTGCTGCCGGTTGCAGCATCGGCGCGCCCGAGCGCGCCGGCGACATCCAGAATGTGAACGGGATTTCGGACGACATCTCGGCGGTCAGGATGACCCAATCCGACTCGCTGAAGATCCCCGATCCAAACCTGCCGACCACGCTTCCGCACACCTATCAATTGCCCCAAGATTAGGCGGGTTTGAGGCGGGCGGCAGGTGGCGAGCGACCGGCGTGCGCTCTTGGCCGCGACCGAGCGCGCGCTCGTCGCGGCCGAGACGTTTCTTGCAGCGGGACGGGCGAAGGTCGCGGCGCAGATCGCCCCTGACGGCATGATCGATCCGGCCCGTCTCGACGCTCACCAATTCGCCGGCCACGCGCTCGCCTGGGTCGCGGCGACCGTCGCGGGGCTGCGTCAAATCCGCGGCTGGGCGGTGCGGCTCGACGAGGCCGGCGCGCTGGGCAAAGCCGAAGCCCTGATCCTCGAAACCGCCTATGGCGAGTACCTGGCCCAGCTCGCCGGCGGCATCCCGATGGCGCAAGGCGAGTTCGCCCGGCCCGCTGACCTCGGGCTGACCGACCGCGAAACGGCGCCCTTACGCATCGGCGCAGCCGGCGCCTTGGCGGCGGGGGCGGCCGCGGCCCGGTCAGGGCTCGGCGCGCTCGTCGCCGAAAGCGGCGAGGCCGGGTTCGGGCGGATCGGGCTCGACGATGCGACGCTCGACATGATCCGCGACCAGGTCCGCCGCTTCGCCGAGCGCGCGGTAACGCCCTTCGCGCAGGATTGGCATCGCCAGGACCAGCTGATCCCGCTGCCGCTGATCGATGAGCTGGCTGAGATCGGCGTCTTCGGCCTGACCATTCCCGAGGAATATGGCGGGCTCGGGCTCGGCAAGACGGCGATGTGCGTCGTGTCCGAGGAATTGTCGCGGGGCTGGCTCGGCGTCGGCTCGCTCGGCACCCGTTCGGAAATTGCCGGCGAGCTGATCCGGCTCAACGGCACCCCGTCGCAAAAGGCGCGCTGGCTGCCGGCGATCGCCTCGGGCGAGGCA
>DATKHX010000368.1:0-8374 GCA_035510075.1 Allostellaceae bacterium | reverse complement strand
CTCGGCGATCGACTGATCCGGGAATCCGCCGGAGCATTTGATCCGATTGAGGCGCTCTTCCGCGACGGCGGCCAATAATCGGTAATCGTCGAAGAGCCCCGCCGACGAATCGTGCGGGCCGCTGTGCAGACTGAGGATCAGCATCGGACGAAATCCGCCTCGGGGCCCAAACCGAATAAACGCACTCTCTGTGTGCTATCGTCGGCCCTCCCGAACCGCCGCAGGCCCAGAGCCGCCAGTGGAGAGCTCCTCGCCGAATCGACTGGCGAGTTTCGGCCTGGCCGGGCTCGATCCGGGCATCCGCGTCCTCTGACGTGCGATAAAAAGACATGGATGCGCGGATCGATTTCGCGCAAGACGACTACGACTTCAAGTTGTATCATGCGATACCCTAGACATGCATAGATCGCGGACGCCCCGTTCCCCGGACAGCCCCGCGCTTTAGCGGGACTGCCGGTACAGCGAGGCTGCGCCGACCGCGACCCGCCATGGGCGCTCGGGCACGGCGCTCGGGCTCAGCGCCTGACCAGAAAAGAATCACCGAAGCTCAGGGAATTGCCCGGCATTGCGCTCGCGCGGGACAACGACAAGGTGCTGGGATGGTGCGCTTCATTCCTAGTTTTGTTCCCGTCAGACTCATGTGTATGCGCCGAGCTTGCAACCGAATGCGTCAGGGGCCTGCATCAGGCCGGCGCCGGGCGCGATTTCCGTGACCTCCCAAAAATCCTCGGGGTTCGTCATCGCGCCCGGAGGCTTGCCGCGAACGATGATGACGGGCCGCACCAGCTGGTGATCGGCGGCGCGAAAATAAACCTCGCCGACGGTCGAGTCGTTATGGTTGCCCGCCTCGTACGCCTTGATCACATCGGGCGGGTAAAAGCTCCCGGCGCGCTCGCAGGCGTCGGCCCAGAGGGCAAACTGCATATAGGCGTTTTCGGCGCCCCACTCCGGCCGATAATTGTATTTCTTCTGAAATGAATCGACGAACATCTTGGCGACGGGAAATTTGTCTTCGAGCGTCCACCAGAAATCGGTCGCGGCATAGACCCCGTCCATGACCTTGGCGCCGACCTCTTTCGAGAGGAAAGGGATCTGATAGGGGATCACCAGTTTCATCTTGTTGAAGATGCCGAACTGCTCCGCCTGCTGGATCGACAGGACGGCATCGTGACCCCAATTGATGTTCAGCAGGTAATCGGCGCCCGAATTACCGACATTGAGGAGGTACGAGCTGTAATCCGGCGCACCCAGCGGCGCCACTTGATTAGTGACCGTGGTCCAGCCGCCGTTCTTGCCGAGATAATCCGCCATCGACTTTTGCACGGTGTGGCCATAGGTGTAGTCCGGCGTCAGATAGGCGGCCTTTTTATTCTTGCCATAGACCTTCAGCAGCACCGGGCCGATCGCCGCGGCGGCGGTCTGGCCGTAGAAGCACTGGCGAAAACCGTAGCGCACGCAATCCTTGCCGGTGGTGTCGTTCGAGCCGGAGATACCGCAGACATAGACCACCTTCTCGCGCTGCGCCAATTTGTTGAGCGCCACCGCGACCGCGCTCGAGGTCGAGCCGGTCATCAGGATCGCCTTGCTCTCGCTGATAAAGCGGGATTGCTCCTGCACCGCGGTGTTGGGCTTGGCTTCGGAATCGGCGACCCCGTACTTGACTTCCTTGCCGAGCACGCCCTTGGTCGTCTTTGGCGAGATCTTCTTGATCAGCGGGTCGCCGCTGTTGATGTGCTCGACCGCGAGCTGATAACCCTTGAGCTCGTCTTCGCCCTGCACGGCGTAAGTGCCGGTGCGCGGCACGGTGATCCCGATGAACACCGACGAGCCCGACGATCCGGCGGGCCAGGTGCCGAGCGGCGGCTGGTCGGCGGCGCGCGCCGGGCCAATAAATGCCGTGCCGGCAAGCAGCCCACCACCGGCCTTCAGCAGCGCGCGCCGGCTCGGCTTGCCGGTATCGGAAAGATGCATGATGTCTCCCTCTCCCTCGGGGTGGTTTTTGACGGCGCGATCATATCCGATCGAACGGCACCGCCGGTTTCACCGGCACCAGCTGGCGTCTCCCGCCGAGCGGCGCCGCGGCGCGCTCCCGCACACCCCTGAGCGCGAACGCGGCAGGAAACTAGCGGCGCCACCCGCGGTTGGCAAGGCCACGATGCCGCGGGTCGCGGGGAGAGATCGCTCTATACTGAATTAACTAAGTCTACGCGCAGCTGACGCCATCTTACCCGCCGCGCCCTTCCGTCGTCTTCGCTGGTGCGGCAGGTATTCGGGTGTGATTTGTCAGAATCCCTACCCTAGAGAGAACCATTCTAGTCTGAGCGGTTCGCGATCAGATCGAACTACCCGCCCCGGGTAGGCCATTGCGAGCCCACGGGTCCGGCCATTGGCCGGCCCGAACCCAGGTGTGGATAACCGCAATGACCCCGCGGCAACTGGGCCGAAAATCGCTCTGACCCGCGCGAGGTCTAGGAGCCAGCTCGGGCCGCGGCGGTTACCGACCAATCGACTCGCCCGATCAGGTCGGGCGGCAATGGCCCGGCCTCGGCCGCGGCGACGCATTCGGAGAGCTCGGTGCGGTTCTTGACGCCGAGCACCAAGGTGTCGACGCCCAGCGACAGCGCGTAGCGATGGGCGAGTGCTGCCGGGCTCGTCCCGAGCTCTGCCGCCAGCCGGCGAAAGCCCGCGGCGCGGGCATAATCGCGCGTCTCGGGGTGGTCGGGCGGCAAGGGCCGGTCGAGGGCGCCGGTCAAGGCGCCGGCCTGCACCGCGCGGATGCCCATGACCCCGACGCCGTTTGCGCGCGCCGCGGCGATTACTGCCCGCGGCTTCGCCGGGCCATCGAAAAACTTCAGCCCGCCCGGCGAGTCGAGCAGATTGGCGATGCACTGCACCGCCCCCGGCGCCGGGGTCTCCCCGACGAGCCGGATGATCGTGTCGGGATGGCCGATGCCGGTCAACCCCCAGGCGGCGATCAACCCCTCGCCGACCAGCCGCTCGAGGACCGGGCGGACGTGGTCGACAAACGTCTGGTAAAGCGTCATCCGCGTAGCCGCTTCCGACCACTGCGAACGATGGACCGAATCGGGCACAACATTCGAATGCAAAAAGAACAAATCGAGATGCGACAGCCGCAGCCGCTGCAGGCTCCCCTCGATCGAGCGGCGCAGCGCGGGCTCGATTTCGGCCGGCGGAAGCTCGCCGAGATTGCATTTGCTGGTGACCCGCACGCCGCCGGGCAGCTTGCCGCCGAATGCCGCGCCGACGACCTCTTCGGCTTTGCCGTCGCCATAGCGCGGCGCCAAGTCGAGAAGGTCGATGCCGGCTTCGACCGCGGCGTGCACGGTGGCGATGCACTCCTCGAAGGTGGTCTCGCCCCACACCATGCCGAGCCCGCCGCCGCCCAAAGTCAGCGCCGAAACCGGCCAGAGCTTCCCCAGATGATGCCGTTCCATGACGGTCCTCCGTAATCGCGGCGCCACGCACTCCTTCCTGATCCTACCTCCGCCCACGCCCGAGGCGCATCGGCCGTCGCCTTGACAGGTTTTGCCGCCGCCTCCTAAATGCCGCCGGCTGGGGCCGGGCGCGTAGCTCAGCGGGAGAGCACACCCTTCACACGGGTGGGGTCACAGGTTCAATCCCTGTCGCGCCCACCAGCCTATTAATGCGTCTAATGCGTCAGGCCTGGAAAACGGCTCAGCCCTGTAATCTGAAATGTAGCCGCCGTTGGTAAACGTTGCGGCGCTAATGCATGCCGTTGCGGTCGTCGTCTTGCGAGGGCGGGGGCGCGACCGAACCCGACCCGAACCGGGCGCAACCGCTCAGCGTCCCCAGGATGAGCAGCAAAGCGAATGTGCGAAGCCAGCTCATCGCGCCCTCAAGTGCACGGCGGCTATAAGTTGCGAGTTAATCCGGAGGTCATTTTCCGGTCGGAATGTTCGCCTTACCGACGGCGAACACCGTGTCCCGATCCCGCACCTTGGCCGCACGTTCGATACCACCGCAGGAAAGAGGCCGGGGCCCGCTCGCAGACCCCGGCCGAGTGCGGAGAGATTACCGTGTGGAAACCCAACGCGCCGCGGCAGAACCCCGGTCTGCGCCAGCCTTCGTCAGCGCCTGTCAGCGGCCGTGGAGCATATAGGCGATCCCATATCCGATCGCCCCGGCGATTAGCAGCGCAAGCAACGGCTGCTCGGCTGTATTGCGGCTCACATACTCGCTGGCGCGTTGGCCCTGCGCGTAAGTCTTCGACGCGGCGTCGCTGACTTGCTTGGCGGTTTCGGCCGCGGCGTTCTGAATCCTGCCGCTCGCCTCGACCGCGGCCGCCTGGGCCTTTCCAGCCAGGTCGCTGCCCGTCTCCATCGCGCTGGTGATGCCGCTCTTCAGGTTTTTCGCGGCCTCGCTCGCCTGATCGCCAATTCGATTGTCGTCCATGGCCATCCCCTTACAGATTGCTCGGATGGCGCCACGCCATCGCGCTGTAAACGACGCGGCGGCAAGAACGCTCCGGTCGAGCCGCCTCCCGACATCAGTTTTCCACCCGGTGCGAACGGACCTGATTATCGCCGGCACGAGTTGAAGGCCTTCCGCCCGGAAGTTACTCCCTCGAGAGGGTCGAACCCGCAGCCTCTCGCGCAAGCGGTGGACAATCAAAAGCCATTCGGCCAAGCTCGCGCCCTTCACGCGGGAGGTCGCGGGTTGAATTCCTGTCGCGCTCACCATCGGCCGTGATGGGGTGGGCGTTGGCCGGCAGGCGCGTAGCTCAGTGGCAGAGCGCTCCTACCACATGGGAGAGGTCAAGGGTTCGATTCCCTTTCGCGCCTACCAGGCCATGACGCGAGCCGACGCCGTACACCTGCCGGTTTCGCCTCAGAAGCAGTGTCATATGGTTGCACTGGAAAACCCTTCATCCTTCAGCATCCGCTCGCGCGGGGAAGACAGCCTCCGCCCTATCGACCGCGCTACCCTGCGGGCGTAGGCTCGCCGCAAACGGCTGTGAGGAATGCGGAGGAGAAGATGCAGGCGACGCAGATCGGCGGCTTTGAGGTCCATCGCGTAACCGAATACGAGGGGCCGTTTCTGGCACCGGAGGAGTTCTTCCCCGATTTCGACCCCGAGATCGTGCGCGCGAACGCCGAGCTCTTGGGGCCGCGGCTGATCGACCCGGCGACCGGCCGGCTGATGTTCAGCTTTCATACCTTCGTGATCAAGACCGGGCGTCACACGATCCTCGTCGATTCCTGTCTCGGCAACGACAAGGAGCGCCCGACCCGCCCGCAATTCCACCGCATGCGCACCCGCTATCTCGCTGATCTGGCAGGCGCCGGGGTCAGGCCGGAAGCGGTCGATTTTGTCATGTGCACCCATCTGCACTGGGACCATGTCGGCTGGAACACCAAGCTCGAAAACGGCCGCTGGGTCCCGACCTTTCCAAACGCCCGCTATGTGATGGCGCGGCGCGAATACAACCATTGGGAAGCCGCGCACAAAGAGGGCGAGGACACGCCGCACCGGCGCGCGTTCGAAGACAGCGTGTTGCCCGTCGTGCGCACCGGGCAGTCGCAACTGGTCGACGACGATTTTGCCCTCGAGGACGGGCTGTGGTTCGAGCCCGCCCCCGGCCACACGCCGGGGAACGTTGTGATCCACGCGCGCTCGGGCGATGAGACCGCGGTCTTTCTGGGCGACGTGATCCACCACCCGCTGCAGCTGATCAAGCCCGAATGGTCGACCTTCGCGTGCACCGACCGCGACCTGTCGCGCCAGACCCGCATCCGGCTGGTCGAAGAGCACGCCGAGCGCGGCACCCGGCTGCTGCCGGCGCATTTCCCGTCGCCGACCATCGGCCATATCGTCCGCCACGGCAGCGCCTACCGCTACGAATTCGAGCAATGATCTGCTGGTGTGAGTGATCCTGTCGTCACCCCCCCGTAAGCGGGGGCCCAGGGCAGCCCGGGAGCGCTGGGTTCGCTGGATTCCCGCCTCCGCGGGAATGACGGATTACGGCTGCGAGGGATACCAATGACCAAGATGACGGGGGGTGGGGCGCTGGTCGAGATGCTGCGCCGCAATGGTGTGGACACGATCTTTGCATTGCCCGGGGTGCAGAACGACGCGCTGTTTGTCGCCTTTTACGATGCCGGCGAGGCGTTGCGGGTGATCCACACCCGCCACGAGCAGGGGGCCGCCTATATGGCCTTCGGCTATGCCAGGGCCACCGGCAAAGTCGGGACCTATGCCGTGGTGCCGGGGCCGGGGTTTCTCAACACCACCGCGGCACTCTCGACCGCCTACGCCACCAACGCGCCGGTGTTGTGCATCTCGGGCCAGGTGCAGTCCGACATGATCGGGCGCGCCTATGGCCTGTTGCACGAAATCCCCGACCAGCTCGGCATTCTCGCCAGCCTGACCAAATGGGCGGCGCGCATCGACCATCCGACCGACGCCGGCAAGCGCGTCAACGAGGCGTTTCGCCAATTGCGCGACGGCCGCCCGCGCCCGGTCGGGCTCGAAATCCCACCCGATGTATTGGCGCTCGCGACCGAGGTGGCCCTGCCCGCGCCCGACGACCCGCGAGCGCCCACCGAACCCGACCCCGACCAGCTCGACCGGGCGGCCGAGCTGCTTGCCGCCGCGAAAAAGCCGCTGATCTTTATCGGCGGCGGTGCCGTCGATGCCGGCGAGGAATTGCTGGCGGTAGCCGAGATGTTGCAGGCCCCGGTCGTCAGCTACACCGGCGGCAAGGGCATCGTCAGCGACCGGCACTATCTCGCGCAGTCGGCGCTGGCCGGTCACGAGCTGTGGCGCGAGACCGACGTCGTGCTAGCGGTCGGCACCCGCCTGCACCAGCCGCAATTGCGCTGGGGGGTCGACCGCGATCTGAAGCTGATCCGCATCGACATCGACCCGACCGAGATCACCCGCTTTTTCAAGCCGGCGCTCGGCATTGTCGCCGACGCCAAGGCGGCGCTCGCCGCCCTCCAAGAGGCGGTCGGCCGACATGCGCCAAAGCGCGCCTCCCGCCAGGAGGAGCTCGAAGCCTTGAAGGCCGCGACCCTCGCCCGCCTCGACGAGCGGCTCGGCCCGCAATGCGAATATCTGCGCGCGATCCGCGCCGAATTGCCCGATGACGGCATCTATGTCGAGGATCTGACCCAGGTCGGCTATGTCGGGCGGATGGCGTTCCCGGTATATGAGCCGCGCACCTATATCCACAGCGGCTATCAGGGGACGTTAGGCTTTGGCTTTGCGACCGCGCTCGGGGCCAAGGTCGGGCGGCCCGATCGGGCGGTCGTGTCGGTCTCGGGCGATGGCGGGTTCATGTACAACGTCCAGGAATTGTCGACGGCGGCCCGCCATGGCATCGACATCGTCGCGATCGTCTTTGCCGACGGCGCCTTCGGCAACGTCCGCCGCATGCAAAAGGAGGATTACGGTAACCGGCTGATCGGCGTCGATTTGCAAAACCCGCAATTCTCGAAAATGGCCGAAAGCTTCGGCGTCGCGGGGGTAAAGACGACGACCCCGGACGGCCTGCGTCGCGAGCTCGCCGCCGCGTTGAAGCGCCGCGGCACGACCCTGATCGAGGCCGCGGTCGGCGAAATGCCCGACCCGTGGAAGGTGTTGGTCCCGCCGCGCGTACGCGGCAACCGCTGACATTCTGCCTTTCCCGCCGCCACCTCGCGGGAGCGCGAATGCAGCCAACGCCTCGATCTGCATCAATCGTGTTTCTTAACCGAACCGCCGGGTTTCGGAGATGTTTGCCGTATGAGACACGGGGCGAGCATCGATGCGCATCCACCACCTCAGTTGCGGGACGATGTGCCCTTGGGGGGGCCGGCTGTGGGACGGGTTCAGCCCGCTGCTGAAGCCCGCGACCCTCGCGTGCCATTGCCTCTTGATCGAAACCGACGCGGGGCTGGTCCTCGTCGACACCGGGTTCGGGCTGGCCGACGTTAGAAACCCGCAACGGCTCAGCACCTTGTTTCGCCTCGTGAAACGAGTACAGCTGCGGGAGGAGGACACCGCCCGCCGTCAGATCGAGGTGCGCGGGTTCGCCGTCGCGGATGTTCGCCACATCATCGTGACGCATCTCGATTTCGACCATGCCGGCGGGATCGGCGATTTTCCTGAAGCGACCGTGCATGTGCTCGACGCCGAGCTCGACGCCGCAACGTCGCGAAACAGCCTGCTCGACCGCGGGCGCTACCGCCCGATGCAATGGGATGGCCCAGTCGCCTGGCAGCCTTACACATGCGACGGCGAACGCTGGTTCGGGTTCACTTGCGTGCGCGGCCTCGTCGGTTTGCCGCCCGACATCCTGCTGGTGCCGCTCGCCGGCCACACCCTCGGCCATTGCGGCATCGCCGTGCGC
>DATKHX010000367.1:0-13226 GCA_035510075.1 Allostellaceae bacterium | reverse complement strand
CGGGTGTATTCGGGGATAACGGCGGGCGCTACAATACCCATCTCCTCTAAAGAGGCCTCGACAAGCGACCTGAACCGGGGCGCAATCAACAGCTCAAGGGCCGTGCCGTCGCCAGCGATGCCCGGATTCGCGGCCCGATCGGTGCGGACAGACGCCGCGAATGAGACGAGAAGATCGGCGATTGGCAGGATCCAACTCCTGATTTTTAGCAGACCCAAACATAGCGATTTTGGGCGGCGGCACACCGCAGATGTTACTCGGCGATTTTTAGCGCGGCTCCCGACCGCCGATTATCGATAATACCTTTATCGGAACGTCCGCAATATGGGCCGCGGGCCGCCGCTCGGTCTGCTGTCGGCGCGAGGCTGTCAATTCAGTGTTGGTCCCGGAAGTCTGCTTTCTATCCCCCGAGGAGAGCTTTGGCCCACGGTGGCATCTGTTTGATTTTGACCGCTAGAGCAGGTCGCGGAGCAGGGCGAGGAGGGGTTTGTCGGCGGGGGGCATGGGATAGTCGGCGAGGCGGGCGGGGCGGACCCAGCGCAGATGCTGGCCTTCGCGCGGGGTCGGGATGCCGGCCCATTTGCGGCAGACGTAGAGCGGCATCAAGAGGTGAAAATCGGGATAGGCGTGCGAGGCGAAGGTGAAGGGGGCGAGACAGCTCGCCGCGACATCGATGCCGAGCTCCTCGGCCAATTCGCGGATCAGTGCGGCCTCGGGGGTCTCGCCGGGGTCGACCTTGCCGCCGGGGAATTCCCAAAGGCCGGCCATCGCTTTTCCCTCCGGGCGCTGCGCCAAGAGCACGCGGCCGTCGGCGTCGACCAATACGACGGCGGCGACGAGGACGAGGGGACCGGCCACGGCCCTCTCTAGCTCGTCATGCCCGGACGTGTTCCGGGCATCTCTGTGGATGGCCGGGTCAAGCCCACGGCTGTCCGGTTTAGAAATCGTTGCAACGTCAGAACGGCTCGTGCGAACGCTAACACAACCTGAAGCACCCCTTGCCCGGACTTGTTCCGGGCAGCCACGTCTTGGAGACCAAGATTGGCGAGCCGAAGGAAGGCGTGGATGGCCGGGTCAAGCCCGGCCAAGGAGATTTGCGGTTGTTCGCGGCGCTCTGTCGGCAACCACGATCGCTCAACCGGACAGCCGTGGGTCAAGCGCGACCCAGGCGAGACATCAGACGGGAAGAAAAGCGGCATATCAGCTGCGGTAGCTGCCATTGATGTCGATATAGCCGTGGGTCAGGTCGCAGGTCCACACCGTGGCGCGCCCCGACCCGATGCCGAGATCGACCGCGATCAGGATCTCGCGGCCGGCCATGTGGCGCGCGACCGGGGCCTCGTCGTAGCCGGCGACGGGCTCGCCGCGGGTGACGATCGCGGTGCCGCCGACCGAGATCGACAAGCGGTCGCGGTCGGCCTTCTCGCCGGCGCGGCCCACTGCCATCGCGATGCGGCCCCAATTGGCGTCGCCGGCGGCGAGCGCCGTCTTGACCAAGGGCGAGTTGCCGATCGTGAGGCCGATCCGGCGGGCGGCCGGTGCGCTCTCGGCCCCGGTCACCTCGATCGTGACGAATTTCTGCGCGCCCTCGCCGTCGCGCACGACCTGCTGGGCGAGATCGACCGTGACCCCTTCGAGCGCTTTGCGGAAGCCGGCGAGGCGCGGGTCGGCGGCATTCGTCACCGGCCGATGCCGGGCCTGCCCGGTCGCGCACAACAAGAGGGTGTCGCTCGTCGAGGTGTCGCCGTCGACCGTGATCGAGTTGAACGAGCCATCGGCGGCTTCGGCGAGCAGCGGCTGCAGCACGGCGGCCGGCAGGGCGGCGTCGGTGAAGACGTAGGCGAGCATCGTCGCCATGTCGGGGGCGATCATGCCGGAGCCCTTGGCAAAGCCGTTGAGATGCACCGCCACACCATCGATCTCGGCGGTCGCCGCCGCCCCCTTGGGAAAGGTGTCGGTGGTCATGATCGCGCGCGCCGCCCCTTCCCAGCCCGTGGGCGAAAGGTGCGCGGCCGCGTGCGGCAATGCCGCGACGATCTTCTCGGCCGGCAATTTCTCGCCGATGACGCCGGTCGAGGCGACGAACACCTGGTGCGGGCCGCAGCCGAGGAGCCGCGCCGCCGCCGCGGCAGTGGCCGCGACCGCCTCCCGGCCGGCGCGCCCGGTAAAGACGTTGGCGTTGCCCGAGTTGACGACGATGCCGCGGATCTCGCCGCCCGGCAGGCACTCGCGGCACCACAGCACCGGGGCGCCCGCCGTCAGCGACCGGGTGAAGACGCCGGCGACGGTGCTGCCCGGCGCCAATTCGGCCAGCATCAGATCGTCGCGCCCGGTGTAACGGATGCCGGCGGCGTATGCGGCGAGCCGCACGCCCGGCAGCGGCGAGAGTACCGGAAAACCGGCGGGGGCCAACGGGGAAACGGCGGCGGTCATCTGCTTCCTTCGATACGGGTGGGCTGGGCGATACGGGTGAGGGCCGGCGATGGGGGTGAGGGCCGGCGATAGGGGCGGGATCGGGCGGCGCTATTTCGCCGAGGCGAGCGGCTTGCCGTCGAGCCCGAAAGCCTCGACCTTGGCCGCTGCGCGCAATTCCTTGACCTTGGCCTCGATGATCTCGCGCGACAGCATGCGGCCGACATCCGCGCGCGCCTGATCGAAGGTCGGCGGCGGCTTGACCCGGCGATCCTCGACCAAGATCACATGCCAGCCGAACTCGGTCTTGACCGGAGTTTTGGTGTATTGCCCGGGCTGCAATGCAAAGGCGGCGGCGGCGAATGCCGGGACCATGTCGTCGCGGCCGAAATAGCCGAGATCGCCGCCCGAGGCCGCCCCCGGGTCCGTCGAATATTTCTTGGCGAGGGTGGCGAAATCCGCGCCCTTGTTCAATTGGTCGATGATCGAGACCGCCTCGGGCTCGGTCTTGACCAGGATGTGGCGGGCGTGCACCTCCTCGCGCGCCGGCTTTTGCTGGATGAGTTTTTGGTATCCCGCCTTGAGCTTGTCGTCGGTTTCGGCGCCCTTCAGGATCTGCTCGATATAGGCCTGCTGGATCAGGCGGTCCTGCACGAGCTTCAGGCGGCGCTGCACCTCGGGGTCTTGATCGAGATGCTCCTTGCGCCCGGCGTCGGCAACGAGCATCCCGTCGATCATGCGGTCGAGCAGCATCGGGTAGATTTGCGCAAGCGGCATCTTCTGCGCCTCGGGCTGCAGGCTTTGCTGCGCTGCCACGACATCGGAAAGGTGGAGCTCGGCACCATTGACGCGGGCGACGACCGGGTTCCCCGCGGGCACGCCGGTGGCGGGCGCCGTCGCCGAAGGCGGCGATGCCGCGGGGTCGGCCGCATCCGCGCGAGGGGCACCGGGGCCGGCAGCGCAGGCCACGAGCAGCGCCGCGGTGAGCAGCGAACGGGAAAGCATGGCAAGACCCTCGGCAGACGGCCGCCGATCGCTGCGGCTCACCCGGCCATCAAGACATAATGACGGCGCGCGGACAAGCGAGGGATGAGGCAGCAAGGGATGACGCAGCAAGGATGACGCTACGAGCGATGATGCCGCGGGGGCGCCAATATCGCGGCCGGGCTCGGCGCTCGCGAATTGACACTCACGGCCCGCCGGCCTATCTGTCCATCGTCGCCGTGCGCATTTCTTTTCCTCGTCATCACCGATTTCCGAGGCTGCCATGTTAGGTGCCTTAGCCCGGCGGCTGTTCGGCTCCGCCAACGATCGCTACGTCAAAAGCCTGGGGCATATCGTGGCGGCGGTCAACGAGATGGAGCCGCAGCTCGAGGCGGTGTCCGACGAGGAGCTGCGCGCGCGGACCACGCAATTCAAGCAGCAGCTCGCGGACGGCGCCGAGCTCGACGACATTTTGCCCGACGCGTTCGCAACCGTGCGCGAAGCCGCGAAACGCACGCTCGGCCAGCGCCATTTCGACGTGCAGCTGATGGGCGGTGTCGTGCTGCACCGCGGCATGATCGCCGAGATGAAGACCGGCGAAGGCAAGACCTTGGTCGCGACCCTGCCAGTCTATCTCAACGCGCTCTCCGGCAACGGCGTGCACGTCGTCACCGTCAACGACTATCTCGCTCGGCGCGACGCCGAATGGATGGGTCAGATCTACCGGTTTCTCGGCTTGACCGTCGGCTGCATCGTCCATGATCTCGACGACGCCCAGCGCCGCGAGGCCTATCTTTGCGACGTCACCTACGGCACCAACAACGAGCTCGGCTTCGACTATCTGCGCGACAACATGAAGTTTCGGCTCGAGGACATGGCGCACCGGCCGTTTCATTACGCGATTGTCGACGAGGTCGATTCGATCCTGATCGACGAGGCGCGCACGCCGTTGATCATTTCGGGGCCGACCGAGGACAATTCCGAGCTCTACATCCAGGTCGACAAACTGATGCCGGGGCTCGAACCCGACGATTACGAGAAGGACGAAAAGCAGCGCACCGTCACCTTGACCGAGGCCGGCGTCGAAAAAATCGAGGCGATGTTGCGCCAATCCGGGCTGATGACCGCCGGCACCCTCTACGACATCCACAATGTCGGTCTGGTCCATCACGCCAACCAGGCATTGCGCGCGCACAAGCTCTTCGCCCGCGACACCGACTACATCGTCAAGGACGACAAGATCATCATCATCGACGAGTTCACCGGCCGGATGATGGAGGGGCGACGCTATTCGGAAGGGCTGCACCAAGCGCTCGAAGCAAAGGAGGGCGTCACCGTCCAGAACGAGAACCAGACGCTCGCCTCGATCACTTTCCAAAATTATTTCCGGCTTTATCCGAAGCTTGCCGGCATGACCGGCACGGCGATGACCGAATCGCAGGAATTCAGCGACATCTACAAGCTCGACGTGATCGAGATCCCGACCAACGAGCCGGTCCGCCGCGAGGACACCGACGACGAGGTCTACCGCACGACCCGCGAGAAATACGACGCGATCCTGCAGCACGTGCTGGAGTGCCGCGAGCGCCAGCAGCCGGTGCTGGTCGGCACCGTCAGCATCGAGAAATCGGAAGCGCTGGCGGCGTTGTTCAAAAAGCACAAGGTGCCGCACAACGTGCTGAATGCCCGCTACCACGAGCAGGAAGCCCACATCATCGCCCAGGCCGGGCGGCCCGGTGCGGTGACGATCGCGACCAACATGGCCGGGCGCGGCACCGACATCCAGCTCGGCGGCAACCTCGAAATGCGGCTGCGCTCCGAGCTCGCCACTATCGAGGACACCGCCGAGCGCGAAGGGCGTGCCGGCGGCATCCGTTCCGAGATCGAGGTCGCGCACGAGGCCGTGGTGCAAGCGGGCGGCCTCTTCGTCGTCGGCAGCGAACGCCATGAGAGCCGGCGCATCGACAACCAGCTGCGCGGCCGCTCGGGGCGCCAGGGCGACCCCGGCGCGTCCAAATTCTTCGTCTCGCTCGAAGACGATCTGATGCGGATCTTCGGGTCCGAGCGGATGGATTCGATGCTGCAGCGCCTCGGCCTCAAGGAAGGCGAGGCGATCATCCACCCGTGGGTCAACAAGGCCCTCGCCAAGGCCCAGCAGAAGGTCGAGGCGCGCAATTACGACATCAGAAAGCAGCTATTGAAATTCGACGATGTCATGAACGACCAGCGCAAGGTCGTCTATGAGCAGCGCCGCGAGATCATGAACTCGCGCGAGGTCGCGATGACCATCGCCGACATGCGCAACGAGACGATCGACGAGATCGTGAATATCGCGATCCCGGACAATGCCCTTTCCGAGCAGTGGGACGTGACCGGCCTTCACGCCGAATGCTTGCGGCTGCTCGCGGTCGACCTGCCGCTCGCCGAATGGGGAAAGGAGGACGGGGTCGACCGCGACGAGGTGCGCGAGCGGATCATGGCCGCCGCCGATCGGCGCATGGCGGAGAAAACGGCAAACGCCGGCCCCGAGCTGATGCGCATGGCGGAGAAGAGCCTGCTGCTGCAGCTGTTGGACCAGATTTGGAAGGATCACCTCCTGTCGCTCGATCATCTGCGCCAGGGGATCAATCTGCGGGCCTATGCCCAGCGCGACCCGCTCAACGAATACAAGCGCGAGGCGTTCGAGCTGTTTCAGGGCATGCTGGTCAGTCTGCGCCAGCACGTGACCTCGGTGCTCTCGCATATCGAGCTTCGCGTGCCGCAACCTGCTTTCGCCGAAGCGGGGGCGGAGCGCGAGGAGGTCATGGCCGAGGAGCCGCGCGCCACCGGCACGACCGGAAGGCCGCACCCCGGCCGGGGCCGAGCGGCGGCGCGCGGCAATTCGGGGAACGGCGCCGATTTCGACGAGGCGCCGCGGACGGCCCCGCCGCGCGCACCATGGTCCGGGACCCCGCGCAACGCCCCCTGCCCGTGCGGGTCCGGCCGCAAGTTCAAGCATTGCCACGGCCGGGTCTGACATAGCTCCGAGCACAGCGCTTCAGAGCGGGATGCCGGCGGGAGCCAGCCTTGGATATCATTCCGGGGCATTGCACACAGCGATGAACCCGGAACCCATGACCACGGACGGAGCCGCTTGGGCGAAAGCGTATGTTCGTGGGTTTCCGCGCGCGCGGAAATGACCGAGGAAGGAAGCGGAAACAGTGCGACGGCTTGCTGCCATTTTCAGCCTCTTCGCACTCGTGCTCACTCCACTCACAACGCCGGCGGCGACGCAGGCGATCGTTCAGGACATCGGCGGCGCGCAGTTGCTGGTCGAAGGGCCGGCCAACCCGCGCGCGGTGGCGTTTGTGTTTGCCGGCGGGGACGGGATGGTCGCGTTCAACAGTGCCGCGCAAATCAGCCGTATGGGCAACAACTTCTTGATCCGCACGCGGCCGCTTTGGCTGGCGCAAGGGTTCACTTACGCGACGCTCGGCTCTTCCTCATCGCTGATGGGCCAGCGCCACACCGCCGCGTACGACCAGACGATCGCCCGCGCGATCGACGTCATCCACAGTCGTGCCAATGCCCCGGTCTGGCTCATCGGTACGAGCCAGGGTTCGATCGCCGCCGCCAATGGCGCGGCGCACCTGCCGGGCCGGGTCGCCGGCGTGGTGCTGACATCGTCGGTGGCCGGCCGCAGCGTCTCGGGCGAAACCGTCTTCGACAGCGATCTCGGTGCAATCGCAGTACCCGCCCTAGTGGTCGCGAACCGCGGCGATACCTGCGCCTCGGCGGCGCCCAGCCATGCGCTGCAAATCCTCGCGGCGCTCACGCGAGCACCGAAAAAAGAGGTCATCTACGTCGAAAGCCATCAGACACAGTCGGACCCGTGCGAGGCGCTGTCACCGCACGGCTATCTCGGCATCGAGGGGGATGTCGCGCAGCGCATCGCCGATTGGATCCGCGCGACGCCCGCGCGCTGAGCTGCAAGCGTTTGACTTGCCCTCGCCTCTTCTTATATAGCAGGCCGCTCGCGCCTGATGGGGTGCATAGCTCAGTTGGTAGAGCAGCTGACTCTTAATCAGCGGGCCGCAGGTTCGAGTCCTGCTGCACCCACCATCCTGCTTCGCGGGACTTCGCATAAGCTTGCGGATGCGGTGGTTTTCGGTGTCGCCGATATAGACCGCACCGCCGGGGCCGACGACGGCGCCGTGCGGGCGGCCGAGCCCGGCGGGGGTAGCAGGGCCGCCGTCCCCGGTATGCGCCGCATCGCCGATACGGCGCTACTCGAAGTGCTAACGTCGCGCCCGCGAAAGCGGGGTCCAGAGCGGCCGGAAAAGCCTCGGCCCGTCGATTCCTGCTCCCGCAGGAATGACGACTGACTTGTCGACCTAACGCTCTTCATCTCGGTTCATTCCGTCAGGCGTACACCGGGGCGCGCGCCGGCATATCCTCGCCGGCGATCGTGTCGATCGCGATGCGGGCGTCGAGCCGGCCCTTGCGGCCGTCCTCGTAGGTGATCTCGGCCGCGAGCTCGACCTCGTCACCCTCGCCGTAAAAGGCCTCGATCACGGTCGCGTATTTCTCGGCGATAAAGCGCCGGCGCACCTTGCGGGTGCGGGTGATCTCGTTGTCGTCGGCGTCGAATTCCTTGCCGAGCAGCATAAAGCGGCGGATATGGGCGGCAGCCGGCAGGCTCGCATTGCAGCGCGCGATCTCGTCGCCGATCAGCCCGCGGATTTCCGGCTTGGCGCTCAAATCCTGGAACGAGGTGTAGGCGAGGTTGTGGCGCTCGGCCCAATTGCCGACGGTGCCGAGGTCGATCGCGATCATCGCCGCGACAAACGGCCGCTCGTCGCCGAACGCCACCGCCTCGGCGATGTAGGGGCTGAACTTGAGCTTGTTCTCGACGAATTGCGGGGCGAACGGGGTGCCGTCGGCGAGCTTGCCGACGTCGCGGGCGCGGTCGACAATGACGAGATGGCCGCGCCCGTCGATAAAGCCGCAATCGCCGGTGCGGAACCAGCCTTCGTCGTCGACCGCCTCGCGGGTCGCCTCGGGCTGCTTGTAATAGCCCCGAAAGACCGCCCCCGAACGGACCAGCACCTCGCCATTGTGGGCGATGCGGATCTCGCTGCCGGGAATGGCCGGGCCGACGGTGTCGGGATCGGCCTCGCCGTCGCGCTGCAAGGCCGCGAGCCCCGACAATTCGGTCGAGCCCCAGACCTGCTTCAGATTGATCCCGAACGCCCGGAAAAAGCGATAGGTGTCGGGGCCGAGCGGGGCGCCGCCGGTATAGGCCCAGCGCGTGCGGCGCAGCCCGAGCTGGTCGCGCACCGGCCCGTAGACCAGGATTTCGCCGGCCATCAGGCCAAGCCTCTGCGCCAATGAGGGCAGTTCGCCCGCGCCGCGGGCGGCCTCGACCCGCTCGGCGAGGCGGCGGAAGAACTCGAATGTCCGGCGCTTGACGGCACTCGCATCGGCGGCGCGCACGCGCAGCTGGGTCAGCATGTTCTCCCAGATCCGTGGCGGCGCCAACGCCACGGTGGGTCCGAGCTCGCGCAGGTCGCGCTGCACCGTTTCCGGGCGCTCCGGGCAGTTGCAGGTGAACCCGACGAGCAAGGTCAGGACCAGCGAAAACAACGACTCGCCGATCCACGCCATCGGCAGGTAGGAAAGGATATCGTCGGTCGGACGGATGTCCTCGGCGGCGACAAACCCCTCGGCCGCCGCCAACAGATTGGCGTGCGACAACATTACCCCTTTGGGGTTGCCCGTGGTGCCCGAGGTGTAGGTCAACAGCGCCACGTCGTCGTCGGCACCCCGGTCGATCTCGGCCTCGACATAGCCCGGATGCGATGCGGCGAACTCGCGGCCCGCCTCCTGTACCCGGTCGAACCCTTCGAGCGCCGGCGTCGGGTAGTGCCGCATGCCGCGCGGGTCGTCGAAGACGATCAAGTCGAGATCGGGCAGCCGCGCCTTCAAGGACAGGATCTTGTCGACCTGCTCCTGGTCCTCGGCCACCACCACCCGGATTTCGGCGTGGTGCAGCACATAGGCCATCTCGGAGGCGATCGCGTCCTGGTACATCGGCACGGCGATGCCGCCGAGGCATTGCGCGGCGAGCTGCGCCCAGTAGAGCCGCGGCCGGTTGTCGCCGATGACCGCCAATTTGTCGCCGCGGCGAAAGCCGTGGGCGGCGAGGCCGAGCGCGAAATCGTCCACCTGGCGCCGGTATTCGGCCCAGGTGAAGGTCTGCCAGATGCCGAGCGTCTTTTCGCGGATCGCCGGCCGCCCGGCCATTGTCGTCGCGTTGCGCCGCAGCAGGCGCGGCAAGGTGTCGGGTGCCCGGCCCGGGTAGGCGCGGTCGCCGCTCACGCCGCGGCCTCCTTCTCGCGCACCGGGCCGGCCCCGAGATAGGCGCGGATCACATCCGGGTGGCGCTGGACTTCCTCGGGGGTGCCCTCGGCGATCTTGCGGCCGTGATCGAGCACCGCGACCCGCTCCGAAATGTCCATCACTACCGCCATGTCGTGCTCGATCAGGATCACCGTCGTGCCCCATTCCCGGTTCACCTCGAGGATGAAGCGGGCCATGTCCTCTTTTTCTTCCTGGTTCATCCCGCCCATCGGCTCGTCGAGCAGCAGGAGTGTCGGGTCGAGCGCCAGGGCGCGCCCGAGCTCGACCCGCTTGCGCAAGCCGTAGGCGAGCCCGCTCGTCGGCTGCTTGCGCAAATCTTCGAGCTCGAGAAACTCGATCAGCTCCTCGACCCGCGCGCGGTGCGCCACCTCCTCGCGCCGCGCCCATCCCCAGTAGACAAAGGACGACAGGATCCCGGCGCGCATCCGTACATGCCGCCCGAGCATGATGTTGTCGAGCACGGTCATGCCGGCAAAGAGAGCGATGTTCTGAAAGGTGCGGGCGATGCCGAGGGCGGCGATGCCGGAGGGCCGGGTCCCGGTCACGTCTCTGCCCAGGAACGAGATCGAGCCGGTGTCGGGCTGGTAAAAGCCGCTGATGATGTTGAGGAGCGACGTCTTGCCGGCGCCATTGGGGCCGATGATCGACGTCAAGCCGCCGCGGCGCACCGAGAGCGAGATGTCCTCGACCGCGCGCACCCCGCCAAAATGCTTCGACACGCCCTCGACCGCGAGCAGCGTGTCCCCGTCCATCGCCGCCGCACCGCCGCTCACATTGCCCGACACGATAGCGCCCGCATCTCCCTATTTGCCCGCCAAACCGACCCATGCCGAGCAATTATGACCGTCATGATGCTGACGCAGACCAGAGAATGCAATCGCTTCCGCGGCGATTTTTGCGGCCTGTTCCCGGAGCTTGCCGCGCACTCCCTGTCGTGGAACGATCGGGTCAGCATTTGCCGGCGTTAGAGTGGTTAAAGCGATGCCCGAACCCGAAACCCTGCCGACGACGTTGCTGACCGGTTTTCTCGGCAGCGGCAAGACAACGCTGTTGCGGCGCGCCTTGACCTCGCCGGCGCTCGCCGACACCGCCGTCGTCATCAACGAGATCGGCGAGATCGCGATCGATCATCATCTCGTCGATTTCGTCGAAGGCAGCGTCGTCGAATTGCCCGGCGGCTGCTTGTGCTGTGCCGTGCGCGAGGACCTTGCCCGCACCTTGCGAGGTTTGCTCGACCGGCGCGCGGCCGGCGAGATCCGCGCCTTCAGCCGTATCGTCGTCGAAACCACCGGTCTCGCCGACCCGGCGCCGATCCTCTATACCTTGGGCGCCGACCCGATGCTCGACCATTGCCTGCATTTGGCGGGCGTCGTCACCCTCGTCGACGCGGTGGCGGGGGCGCAAACCTTCGACCGTTTTCCAGAAGCGGCGCGGCAGGCGGCACTCGCCGACACGCTCGTCATCAGCAAGACCGATCTCGCCCCGCTCGGCCCGGAACTAGCTTCCCGGCTCGACCGGCTCAACGACCGCGCCCGACGCGTGCTGGCAGGCGACGCCGACGACCCCGGTGCGCTGCTGTTCGGAGCGGCCGCCCGCGCGGCGCCGCCGGTCTTTGGGGCGGAGCCGGTCGCCGCGCACAGCCACGGCATCGACGCCTTTGCGATCAGCCTCGGCGGCGAGATCAGCCGGCTCGATTTCGCCCGCGCCTTGGGCGGGCTCGCCCGCGAACGCGGCAACGATCTCTTACGGGTCAAGGGCATCGTGCGCTTTTCCGACCGGCCGGATCGGCCGGCGGTGGTGCAGGCAGCACAACACGCGATGTTCGCCCCCGAATGGCTCGACGACTGGCCGGCCGACTGGGCGGTTGGCGCCGAGTCCGCCGATCGGCCTGGGGGCGGGCGGCGCAGCCGGCTCGTCTTTGTCGTGCACGACATCCCGCGCACCGAGATCCTCGCGCATTTCGCCTTTGCCGACCCCGCCCTATGGCACGCCGCGGGTGGCTAGGAGCGCGCACATGCCGGGAGCCGACCCTGGCGCCGGTTGCGAGCGGATCGAAGCGTCACCTGCGTGGTCCTCATCGCGCGAATGACGGGTGCGCGAGTCGGCGAGGTCCGTATCAATCCGCGCCGAAGCAGTGCTCCCTGCCGGGGAAGCGGCGGGCGCGGACATCGGCGGCGTAGGCTTCGGCCGCCGCCGAGACCAATGGCGCCAATTCGGCGTAACGTTTGACAAAGCGCGGCGTGAACTCGGTAAAGAGGCCGAGGACGTCGTCGGTGACGAGGATCTGGCCATCGCAGGCGGGCGACGCGCCGATGCCGATCGTCGGCACCGGCACTTTTTCGGTTAGCTTGCGGGCGACCGGCTCGACCGTGCCCTCGACGACGATCGAAAACGCGCCGGCCTCGGCGATCGCGACGGCGTCGGCGATGACCTGGTCGGCCTGCTCGCGCCCGCGGCCCTGCACCTTGAACCCGCCGGCGGCGTGCACCGATTGCGGCATCAACCCGACGTGGCCCATGACCGGCGCCCCGCGCCGGGTCAGAAAACGCACGGTCTCGGCCATCTCCTCGCCCCCCTCGAGCTTGACCGCCGCACAGCCGGTTTCGGCCATAACGCGGGCGGCGTTGCGGAAAGCCTGCTCCGGTGATTCCTGGTAAGCGCCGAACGGCAGGTCGACGACGACCAATGCCCGCGCCGAGCCGCGCATGACGGCACCGCCATGTGCGATCATCATCTCGACCGTGACCGGCAACGTGCTGTCGAACCCGTAGACGACCATGCCGAGCGAATCCCCGACCAGCATGAAATCGACATGCGGGTCTAGGAGGCCGGCGATCGGCGCGGTGTAGGCGGTCAACCCGACGATCGGCACCCCGCCTTTGGCGAAGTCGCCGATCCCACGCCGCCTGACCCGGCCCGTTGCGTTTGCCGGAGGATTTGCCGGAGGGTTTGCTGGTGCGCTCATGACGACCTCCTTCGCCGCGAATGTAAGTCGGGAGGGCGCCGAGTTACACTGCGCCCGAGCTGTGCCAGCTATGACCCGGGGGCTGAGGATGAACGACGCGATCGAGCTTCCCGATCTGAAGAGCTTCGGCGCGATCGGGCAACCTCTGCGGCGAAAGGAGGATGAGCGGCTCTTGACCGGCCGCGGCCGGTTCAGCGACGATTTCAGCCTGCCCGGGCAGGCGTATGCCGCGATCGTGCGCTCGCCCTATCCGCACGCGAGGATCATGCGGATCGACACGCGGCGGGGGCGGGCGATGCCGGGCATGCTCGGCGTCTTTACCGGCGCGGACTGCCGGGCCGATGGGCTCTCGCCGATCCCGCACAGCCCGGTGCCCCAGACCCGCCACGACATGAAACTGACCGGCCCCGGCGGCGGCCCGATCTTTATCGGCCCGCAAATGCTGCTGCCGAGAGACAAAGTG
>DATKHX010000366.1:0-8800 GCA_035510075.1 Allostellaceae bacterium | reverse complement strand
CGCCGTCGCCACCTTTAGGGCGTCCCCGGTCAGCTTCAAGATCGTCAAGCCGGAGCCGGCGCGGTCGAGATTATAGATGTAGCCGCGGTCGTCGACCTCCCCGAGATCCGAAAAAGTCGCCTCCCGGCAATAATGGGTATTCCCCTGATAGGTTCCGCAACTCGCTATCGTGTTCTTGTTCTTCCCCTGGATGAAATAAGCCACCCGCCGCGGGCTGTAGGGGTCGCGGATGTCCCAGACCTGCAGCCCGGCGTTGAACATGGCGACGATCGCGAGCCGGCCGTAATACGGCGCATAAATTTGGCGGTTGAATTCGTGGGTGCCGAACCGCGACCCCTTGGCGCAGAAATCGCCCGGGAACTGGCCGACGGGCAGGGTGGTGATCGGCCACGGCGCTTGGTCGTTGGTGATGTCGAGCAGCCAAGGGTTTTTCCACGGTTGCCCGAAGCAGTCGTTGGTGGTGTCTTCGGAGGTGATCTCCAGGAGATCCCACTTTTGCGGCTTGCCGTCGAGATAGTTTTGCTGCTCTTCCGGGATCGGCACCCCGAAGATCGGGATCGAGGTATGCCCGCCTTGATTGGGGTTGAGAGTAACGTAGCTGATTTGCGGATAGAGCAAATCGGCCTGGGTCGGGTGGTTGGCGCAATCCCCCGAGGCGTTTGGGTTGAAGCTGGGGTTGCAGCCGTTCAACAGCTTGTCCCGGTCGACGATTTGAATGACGCCGTTGCTGTCGACACCATACGGGAAGTACACCCGATTGTTGTATCGACCCGCCGAATAGACTTGGTGAACCCCGCCCGGCGGATTGGTAACGCCTTCGTAGCAGTTGGGCCCAGGAGCGTTTGTGCAGCTCTGTCCGTTGACGAGGTCGGCGCCGGGTTGCTGCCCCACCAGCCCCCACTGGCGGATGAACTTCGGGTTCGCCGGATTGCTCAAATCATAGATGTAGACGTGTTGCGTCGATCCGGTCTCGTGCCAGCCATCGGTTTTCGTCTGCGCGATCAGATAGGCGATCCCGGTGTCGCATTCCCACCAGTCATGGTGGTTCGCCACGAGGTTGCTCAGGATCGGGGGGCCGATTTCAGACGGGTTCGTCGGGTCGGTGACGTCCCAGACCTCCTGGTCGCTCGATCCGTCGTGCCGCAGCATGTACCAGTGATGTCCCGTCGTATTATGCAAGGTGTCGCTGCCGCACACCGCGACGTGCGTTGACCCGCCGCTGCCGCTCGTCGTCGGGATGTGGTGCAGGTAAACCGGGCGCCGGGGGTTGGTGACGTCGATCAGCGACGTGCCGTTCTTCTCGACCGCGTTCCCGTTCTGCGGGTTCGGAGCTGAGCCGGGGCTATCCGTCATGTACAGGATATAGCGGCCATTTTCGTTTTCGATCCAGCCATCGTCCGAACTGGCGCGACCCTGGTTGTCGTTGAACCCGACGACTTCCATGTTCCAGATCGATTCCTCGTCCCACCCGTTGGGCCGCGGCACCCGCAGCGTCGGCAGGCCGGCCGCCCCCTCCTGGCTTTCGTTGAGCGTGATGACAGGGACGTTCGGCCCGTCCGGCAAATAGGGTTGGGCCCGGGCGGCGCCGCTCAGTGCGAGCACGGCACCGGACAAACCCGCCAGCAACGACAACCCGAAGACCCGGGCAGTTCGACGCGAGCTATTCATGTGACCTCCTAGGTTTTCCCCGATTCCTGCGATTTTGCTTTTATCCCGCGATGGCATTGCGATCCCGGCCTAAGTCGGGGTCCGACCTTGCGGCCGCGACCATCACGAAAACGGAATTCCTGTGCCAGAAATGTGCTTGGCGGCGTGTTGCTGCCCGATGACGACTGCGAGCCGCCCGCAACGCGTGACGGCGAGACTACTGAACCCCTGCGGCCCCGGAAAGAGCCGGCAGCGCATCGCGGTTCTGCGCGATCGCAGCTCTGCCCCGACAGGGCGATTTGAACCGCGGGCACGTCAGCTCAACGCCACCTCGAAGCCGCGCTTGGTGCCCGGGCGGGCCATCATCGTCTCGTACCAGCGCCTGACGTTGGGGAAATCGGCGAGGTCGACGAGATGCCGCTCGTGCCGCCACGCCCAGCCGAGGATCGCGAAATCGGCGATCGAGATGTCGCCGCCGGCGAACTCGGCCGCGCCGAGCCGCTTGTCGAGCACGCCGTAGAGCCGGCGGGTCTCCTTGGTGTAGCGGTCGAGCCCGTAACGCCGGTCGTTTTCGTCCGCGACCGTCAGGAAATGGTGCACCTGCCCCGGCATCGGGCCAAAGCCGCCCATCTGCCACATCAGCCATTCCAATACCGGCACCTGATGGCGCAAATCCCTGGGCCAGAACTTGCCGGTCTTCTCGCCGAGGTAGATCAGGATCGCACCCGATTCGAAGATGCTGATCGGGGCGCCGCCCGGCCCCTCCGGGTCGACGATCGCCGGGATGCGGTTGTTCGGGCTGATCTCGAGGAATGCCGGGGCGAATTGCTCGCCCTTCGAGATATTGATCGGGTGAACGGTGTAAGGAAGCTCCATCTCTTCGAGCGCCACGCTGATCTTGCGGCCGTTCGGGGTGTTCCAGGTGTGGAGTTCGATAGGCATCGCGGCTTGGCCTTTCCAGTGGTTGAGGACACCGCGGTGCCGGCCCGCGGAAACCGGGCCACCATGTAACGGATCGGACCGGGCAGGAGCAACCGGATGAGCCTGGACCGGGCCGGCTACTCGGGAAAGCGGAAGGTGAGCGCCGCCGCGAGGACGATTAGGGTAGCCGTGGCCGGGGCGGCAAAGCTTGCCGCCGGCCGGCCGGTCGCGTCCCAGGCGGCGCCGGCGGCCAGCGGAACGAGGCACGACAGCGCATAGCCGATCGCGAAGGTGCCGGCCGACAGCCGGTGAACGTCGCCGGCCTCGACCAATTGCGGCGGCAACGCCAAGGTCACGATCAGGGTGAAGGCGCAGCAGAAGCCGATGACCCCGGCGCCGGCAATGGCGAGCCACGGCCCGGCGGCGACAAGGGCGGCAATGCCGGCGAGCCCGACGACCTGCATCGCGACGACCGTCCCTTTGCTGCCGCCGAGCTGCCGCGCCATCACCAACAGCAGCAGCGAGGCCGGCAACTGGCCGAGATTGAGCGCGCTGAGCCCGGCGGTGACCAGTTCGGGCCGGCCGATCGCGTGCAGATAGTCCGGGATCAAGGCGTTCGAGGCGAAATAGAGCCCGCCGGTGCCGCCCAGCATCAGCCCGACCTGCCACAGCTCGCGACTGCGCCAATCGGGCCACCATCGCGCCGCGCCGCCAGTCAAGATCGACGCCGCTGATTTGGCGGGCTCCGGGCACAGCGCCAGCAGCACAGCCGTCGCCGCCGGCGGTATCGCCCACACCGCAAAGCTCGCCGGCCAGCTGCCGCCGATGGCCGGCAGCACCAGCGGGATCGTCAACGCCGCCGGCAGCGCCTCGCCGATCAGGAGCCCGTTGGCGTAGACCGCGGTCGCAAAACCCGGCCGGCTCGGAAACCAGGAGCCGACGAGCGACGGCAAAGCCGGCTGCACCACCGCAATACCCGCCGCCATGACAAAGGTCATCGCAAACAGCATCGGCGCCGACGGCCCGATGCCGCGCGCCGCCGACGCAGCGGAAACGAGCAGCAGCCCCGCGACCGCGGCGCGGCGGGCGCCGAGACGCGCGATCAGCAGCGAGCCCGGTATCGCGGCGAGCCCAAACAGCAGCACCGGCAACCCGGATAGCGCTCCGACCGCCCGTTCGCTGAGCGCGAACTGGCGGTGGATCAGCGGCAACACCGGCGGCACCGCCAGCACCGTCAGCCGCAAGTTCGTGCCCCCCAGCCACAACACCGCGAGCCAAAGCAGCGGCGCGCCGGTAGATTTGGTGATCTGCGTCCATCGCCTCGACATGACCGCGACGCCAAAAGCCGCGAGGCTAACGATTCTCGCAGGCGAAATAGGCGATGTTTTCGGCCGAGTCGAGGTAGCGGGGCACCTTGTCGTAGCGGGCGCAATGTTCCTGCGCGACCGCGGTCGCCGCGGCGAGGTCGCGGCTGTAGCCGACTTCGGCGGTGCTCGCATCGCCCGCCGACAGGTATGGCTTCTCGGCGCAGCCGCAGGCCGTCCAGCCAATCAGGATCGCGGGCAGCAGCCGGAGCCGACGCGCGCTCATCGCGGGTCGTCTCCGCCGGTTGCTCCGAGCCCGGCCTTGGCAGCGAAGTCGCGGCCGCGTTCGGCGAAGTCTCGGTACTGGCCATAACTGGGTGCGGCAGGCGACAACAGCACGATCCCGCCCGCGGGGGTCACTTGTTTTGCAAAGCCGACGGCCTCGTCCATCGATCGGGCGAAAGCGGCTTCGGGTCGCGCGCCGGCTCTGTCGCGCAAGGCGGCATAGATGCGCTTCCCGCTGGCGCCGAGGCAGACGACCGCGCGGGCGCCGCCCTCCGCGAGCCTCGCGACCAGCTTGCCGTAGTCGATGCCGCGGTCGTGGCCGCCGAGGATCACGGTGATCTCCCGCCCGCGATAGACTTCGAGGGCGGCGATCGTCGATTCCGGGGCGGTCGAAATGCTGTCGTCGACGTAGAGCACGCCGTGGATTTGACCGATCTCCTCTTGGCGATGCGGCAGCGCGCGAAAATCGCCGGTTGCATCGAGCGCTTCGCCAAGCTCGAAGCCCAACACCTTCGCCACCGTCAGCGCGGCGCAGACATTCGAGAGATTGTGCGGCCGGGCGAGATAGCGGTTGCGCACCGCGCCGATACGGACGTGACCGTCGAAGATTTCGCTGCCGCTCGCATGCAACCTGGTGTCGTCATTGAAGAGGTGTCCGGCGAGGCCGTGTGCCAAAATCGCCTCCCGATTGACGATCGCGCATCGGCTGTGGCGCAGCAGATTGAGCTTGTCTCGATAGTAGGTGTCGCGCGTGCCGTGCCAGTCGAGATGCTCGGGAAACAGCGAGGTCAGTATCGCGATGTCGCAGACCCCGTCGAAATCCGCCGCCTGGTAGCTCGACACCTCGATGACGGCGTAATCGGCCCTGCGCTGGTCGATCTCGGTGACCGGGTCGCCGATATTTCCGGCGAGCGCCACCCGGCGGCCGAGCCGGCCGAGGATATGCGCGATCAGCGTGGCGGTCGTGCTTTTCCCTTTGGTCCCGGTGACGCAGATCGTCTTCACCTCGACCCCCTCGCCGAACCACAGGTTCAACAGCGAGGTGACCGCGACCCCATTTTTCCGGGCAAGCTCGATCTCGCGGCGATAGAGGCTGACGCCGGGCGATTTGACAAGGACGTCGATATGGTCGAGGGCGCGGGTGATCGCCCGAGGGCCGAAGGCACACTCGATATTCTCGAACCCGCGCGGTGGCGGCGCGTCCTCGGCGTCGTCAAGCAACAGCAGCGGCAGGTTCGGGTGATGGGCGCGTAGGAATTCGATCGCCGCCCGGCCTTCGCGGCCGAGCCCCCAAATCGCCACCCGCGCCGCGCTGAAATCAGCCGCACGCATCGAGCTTGGCCAGAAAGTCGCTCGGAACCCGGTGCGGATGCCGGGCCTCCAGCAACGCGCGAAACGCGGGTGGGCCGCGCTCTCGCAGCGACGGAAAGTCCGCGACCAACCGGCGCACGACCGTGTCGCCCCGCCAATCGGGATCGCTCCGGAGAAAAGTCATGACCGCGGCACTTTCGGCGATTTCGCCGACGCACTCGAACGGCTTGTGGTCGCGCAGCCCACACAGCTCGGCAAACCCGACGGTCTGGGCCTCGTCGTCGAGCATGTCGCGGCCGAAAATCGCGATCAACTCGCGCTTTGCGAGAAACGGCGCCAAAGCCAGGAAGACGAACCGGCATTTCGGGCAGTCGCAGCACCAGTTCCGCGCGCGCTCGCTCGGCGACTGGCGGAAGGCGCTGTTGCAGCTGCGGAAAACCTCGAAATATTGCGGGTACTGAGCGAAACGCCGGGCGATCTCGATTTCGGGCAATGGCCGCAGCAGCGAGAAATAGGCGATGCTCGGCGTAATGTGGCGGGCGACGTAATCGGCGAAATCGACCTCGAATTCGAGCGATTTGCTGTACTGGTGGTTGATGCCGAAACCGTCGATCACGAGGTTCGGCGCGCTGGCGGAATGCTCGTTCGACATCGCGACCGCATCGAACCCGGCGAGCACCGCGCAGGCCAGAACGATCGCGCTCAAAATGCCGGTGATCGGCACGTGGCCATTGAGCGCGCCCTCGTTGTTGAGCTCTAGAAGAGCGGGGTCGAGCCGGCGGCGCACCCGGATAAAAGGCAGCCCCGCCGCGGCGATGCTGGCGGCGATCGGTGCCGCGTCGCCGAGCGAGAACAGGACGAGGTTTTCACCCGGCGCTTTCAGGCATTCGAGGGTGACGATCGAATCCTTGCCGCCGCCGATCGGGACACAGGTGCGGCGCAGCAGGTCCAGCGCCAAAGGCGGCGCCACCCCAACCGCATCCCACTCAAATCGGCAACGGCCGCGCAGCGAAATCCGGTTCTTCCAGGCGAATTCCGCCAGCCCCTTTTCATAGAATTTTTGCACAAATGCGGCGGTGTCCCGATCGAGCGGGAATGACTCGCAACGCAAGGCTTCGGGCACAAAAGCCTTGTAATAGCTGACACCCGACAGCAGAAAGATCAGCCGGAAAATCTTGTCGAGAACGATCTCGGCGTCGGCGGAGAGCGGCTGCGGCGGGAAATCGAAGACCAGCCTCTCCTCGAATCGAGGCCCTTCGGCAAACCGATAGGTCAGCGACAGCGAAGCGTCCGCCGGGTCGTATCGGTAGCTCTCGAAAACGAATTCGCTATACCGCATGCCCGCCCTCGGCGAGGGTGCGGACCATGCGCAGCTTCTGGTGATGAAAGCCGAGGTCGAAATTGTCGATCGTCGCCGCCTGCAGGCGCGACACGCCGTCGACCGCCGGCCCGTCGCGCATGGTCGCTTCGAGGATGTGACGGTCGAGCGCCTCGTCGAGGCACGGCAGCAGCCGCGGGCGCCACTCCGCGCGAAGAGCGGCGAGCGCGCCGAGCAGCGCATAGACGCCCCAATGCGACACCCCGGCAACGATCAGGTGATGCGCCGGGGTGACGCAGGCGATCGTCTCGCCATGCTCGACATGGCGGGCGATCAAAGCGCGTGGCAGGGCGCCCATCCCGATCTCGTTGCCGCCGTCGCCGACCGCGATGGTATCCCACGGTCCGGCCGCGAACAGCTCGTCGAGCGAGGCGGTGAAGGCGCTGATGTCTTGACCACGCATGTTGCGCGGGGCGCCGTCGGCGCTGCGCCCGCAGCGTTCGATCGATATCGCATGAGTAATGCCGGCTCCGCGCCAAGCCTTGATCGTGGGGGCGAGCGAGGCGCCGATCGCGACGGCATCGACCGGCACCTCGCCGGCGCCGGCGGCGGCCAATGCAACCGCACAGGCGTTGCGGCAAGGCTCGTCGGTGGCGAGCCGGCACGGTATGCCGATCTCGACGAGCCCGCGCGCCAACAGCGCCGCGCCGACCGGCCCGTCGGTCTCGGCCGCCGGCGGCGCGCCCAACGGCACAAAGAACCCGGTGATCAGCCCGACCCGGCATGGCCGGGCCGCCGCCAACGCAGAAGCGGCGCGCCACAGCCCGCCGCTCGCGGCCTTGCATAAGGCGCCGATGTTGCGACCGACGTCGGCCTGCACCGCGCGCTCGATATCGGCTACCACCGCCTGCGGTTCGGCCGAAATACTCATGGCGGGCAACCGCTACAGGCTCGCGAGCTTGGCGTTCAAGAGATCGGTGATCAGCATCGAGCCCGGCGCGTGGGTGATGCAGAATTCGGGCTCGGCCTCGGCGATGACCGCCTGCGGGGTGACCCCGCACGCCCAGAATACCGGCAATTCCCCGTCGTGCACCGGGACCGCGTCGCCATAATCCGGCCGCCCCAGGTTTCTAATGCCGATCGCTTCGGGCAAACCCAGATGCACCGGTGCGCCGTGCACCGCGGGAAAGCGCGAGGTGATCTGGATCGCTCGGATCGCGTCGGCGGGCTTCAACGGCCGCATCGACACGACGAGCGGGCCGCTAAAGGCGCCTGCCGGCACGCAGCGGATATCGGTACGATACATCGGGACATTCGAGCCGCAGGTCATATGGCGCAGTTCGATCCCCTCCTCGACCAGCGCCTGCTCGAACGAAAACGAGCAGCCGAGCGCGAAGCTGACGAGATCGTCGCGCCAGACGTGGCGAATATCCGTCGGTTCCTCGATCAGCTCGCCATAGCGCCACACCCGGTATTTCGGGAGGTCGGTGCGGATGTCGAGATCCTCGCCCAAAGCCGGGAGGCATGGGTCGCCCGGCTCGGACACTGCCAACACCGGGCAGGGCTTTGGGTTTGCCTGTGCAAACCGCAGAAAATCATGCGCGAGCGCCCTTGGCAGGATGACCAGGTTCGCCTGGACATTGCCGGCCGCGAGCCCCGCGGTCGGGCCGGAAAATGCACCGCTACGAATCCGCGTGCGCGCGCGCGCGCCGGCCTCGATGCTTCGATCAATTGCTGCACTCATGGCACGATCCATGTTCCGGGTGATCGATGTTACTGCCGGCCCATGGCGGCCGTCAAAGCGGCGGCTGCGGTCGCCGGGAACCGTCGGGGATCGTCAGAATGAGCGCCGTCTACCTCGCGATCGCGATTCTATTGGAAATCAGCGGGACGACAGCGCTGAAGCTCTCCAACGGCTTTACCAGGTTTGGCCCGACCAGTGCGGTGATCGTCTGCTATATGACGAGCTTTTGGGCGTTGTCACTAGCGCTGCGGGGAATCGACCTGTCGACCG
>DATKHX010000365.1:0-5969 GCA_035510075.1 Allostellaceae bacterium | reverse complement strand
CAACCCATTGTTCATGCTAGAGCCATTACCCGGTGAACACGCTGCCGGCCACTGTAATCACGGGTTGCGGCGCGGTAAACCGGGGCGCTCTCGCCCGCCGCGAGGGCGTGGTGTATGATCGTCAAAACGGCGCTTGCCGCGGTTTTGCGACAAGGCCTCGCGAGCGGGGTGGACGATGAGAAATCTCCTGGCGGTGATCGGCGACGCCAATGCCGGCCCGGTGCTCGACGCGTCGTTGAAGGTGGCGCGGCGGTTCAACAGCCACATCGTCGGCCTGCACAGCCTGACGACCGAATACGCGGTGGTGTTCGGCGGCGAGATGGGGTTCTCGATCTCGTCCGAGGTCGACCGCACGCTGGAGCGCGAGGGCCATGACCGGCGCGACCAGGCGCGCCGCCTGTTCCGCGACTTCATGAGCGCACAGGGCGTGCCGATCGGCCCCGTAGCGCCCGAAAACCCGGGTCCCAGCGCCTCCTGGCGCGAAGAGGACGGGCGACAGAACGCGGTCGTCGGCATGAGCGGCCGGGTCTACGATCTGATCATCGTCGAGCAGCCCGAAAAACTCGCCTCGATCGCCGAGGCGACGCTCGAGGACGCGCTCTTCGAGAGCGGCCGGCCGGTGCTGATGGTCCCGTCCAACCCGCCGCCGGCCATGGGCGAGGTCATCGCCGTCGCCTGGAACGGCAGCACCGAGACCGCGCTGACCGTGGCCCTCGGTATGCCATTCCTGAAACAGGCGAGGCATGTCGCGATCGTCGCCGTCGGCCCGCAACACATGCCGGAGCCGGGTCCGGAGGGCGAAGAGCTGGCGCGCACCCTCGAACGGCATGGGATCGATGTCAGCCTGCGCACCGCCGTCGGCCGGCAAAAGCCGCAGGGCGAATCGTTTCTCAAGGAGGCGCTCGCCGCCGGCGCCGACATGCTGTTCAAAGGCGCCTATACGCAAAGCCGCATTCGCCAGATGATTTTTGGCGGGGCGACGCGTCACATCATCATGGAAGCGAACCTGCCGGTGCTGATGGCGCGCTGAGCGCCGGACGCCTGTCTGATTGGGCGAGCAGAACTTCTTTCAAGAACCCTTCGTATTTTTGGTTCTGCTCGTCGCGCGTCATGCCGACACGCGCATGCGGGTCGGGGGGCGGGATGCCCTCCGGTTTCTGCGCGATCCATATCCGAAGCTGGCGTGCGATCGCAGCCGGATCGTTGGCAACGAAGCCGACCGCCCGCTCGCGAATCGTCGCCGCAAGATCGCCCTTTTCATAGCCCAGGAACAAGATCGGGCGCCGCGCTCCGAGATACTCGTAGAATTTAGCCGGGATGTTACCCGCGTCCTTTTCGTTGTCCCACTGCAGCAGCAGCAATACGTCCGCCGAGGTCTGCAGCGCTAGCGACGCCTTGTGAGTCACCGGCGCGTGGACAAAGACACGGTCCTGAGCGCCCTGCGTCGCGGCGAGCGGGATCACCGTCGCGGCCGGCGGCCCATAAAAATGGATCGCCACACGCTCACGCTCCGCGCCGAGCAGCCCAAGAGCGCGAAACAGCGGGCTCGGGTCGCGGTAACCCCCGTAAATATTCCCGGCATACACAATCGTCACGACGTCGCCCTGCGGCGGACCCGTTCGGTCGGCTGGGAAATCATCTTCGACATAGCCGTTGAAGATACAGGCGACCGGCTGCCGATAACGGCGCAAGGTCGCCGACCATCGCGGCGTGACGCTGACGAGACCGGCAGCGGTCCCCAAAACCCGCCACTCGAGCAAGCGATCGACCCAAAGGCGCCAACCCGGCTCTTCGTAATAGGGATTGTCGACCCAAAGGTCGCGCAGCTCGGCAATCCACGGCGCCCCGCAGACGCGGGCGATCCGCGCCGCCACGACGAGGCCCGAGTTCGGGGGCGCGCTGCCGACCAAGATATCCGGGCGCCAGTCGCGCACCAGATCGTATCCCGCTGCCGTCGCCGCGGCGATCCACCCGGCGCGGGCGTCGGGAATGCGCATCAGCGCGTAATAATGGCGGGCAAGCTCTGCCGACCAACCGGTTCTCTGCTGCTGCACCGGAGCCGCCGCAGCCGCCGACTCGGCTCTGCCGACCCCCGTACCATTCCGCAATCGACGAATTAGGCGGACGGCACCGTCGAATATCTGGTCAGCCGCCCATTCTTGGGCGTAGACGACGCGTTCGGGCGGGATCTCCAAGGCCAGCGAGGTGCTGGACGGGGTTGCGGCAAGAACCCGGACATCATGGCCCGCCTCATGTAGATATTTCGCCAACTTGCCGACTCTGACCGCGCCGATGGCATTGGCCGGCGGAAACGCGTGCGACACCAGCAGCACGCTCATCGACGGGAGCCAGGCCGATATCCGATCTTGTTCGCGATCCAGGGCAATTCGATCCTCGTAAGACAGCCCTCGCGCCCGCCCGTCCGCGGGGTCTTCCCGCCGCACGCGGCGTCGTTCGAACAGTTGAGCGTTCAGCGGACCAACCTTTAGTCTTATCAATAAGTGAAATTCTTCGACGACGTTTTGAGCCCGCCTGGTCAGGCACCGATGCCCAACGGCGTGGCGCGTTCGATTTCGGCCGCTGGGGATGCGGTGTGGACCTGACGCAGAAATCCCTCGAACATCAACAAAGACCAAAGCACCGGGCTGTGATCGCGTATGCCGGACTGGTGCTGGTCGAGCAGGCTCGCGATCGTCGCCATGTCGAAAAGACCCGACCCGCGCAGCACCGGCCCGCACAATGTCGCGCGCACCCGCTCGCGCAGCGGCCCGCGAAACCAATGGACGAGCGGCACCACAAAACCCTGCTTTGGACGATAAAGGATGTTTGCCGGGGCGTAGGGTTCGAGCGCGGATTTCAAGACATGCTTTCCTTCGCCGCCGCGCAGCTTTAGCGATGGAGGCAGCCGGGCCGCCCACTCGACCAAGGTGTGATCGAGCAAGGGGACGCGTACCTCGAGCGAATTGGCCATGCTGGCGCGGTCGACCTTGGTCAGGATATCGCCCGGCAGGAAGGTCTTGATGTCGGCGTACTGCACTTGCGCCAGCGGATCCTCGCTGCCGGACCGGGTCATGTGGCCGCGCAATATTTCGATGGCACTGTAGCCTTGCAGCTCGCGGACGAGATCGGCACTGTAGAGCCGACGGCGAAGCTCGTCGCCGCAGATCGAAACCGACGAGAAATAGGCGGCTACGGGATCGCGCGCGAGCTCCTGAAGCGTCGCCTTGGCTCGTAACGGGCGGGGCGCCCAGTCGAGCTGCGGATAAAGCGCCCCGAGCAACCCGAATGCGGAGCGGCACAAAGCTCCGGGCAGCATTCGGCGCACGCGCTCCTCGAAGCAATGCCAGCGATAGCGCCGATAGCCGGCAAACACCTCGTCACCGCCATCGCCGGAGAGGGCGACGGTGACATTCTCGCGCGCCAAGGCGCTGACCCGATAGGTCGGCATTGCGGAGCTGTCGCCGAACGGCTCGTCGTAGATCGTCGCCAAACGATCGACGAGTTCGAAGGAATTCGGATCGACCGCGCGAACGTGGTGGTCGGTGCGATATCGGGCGGCGATCTCGGCGGCGTAACCGGATTCGTCAAACTTGCTCGTCCCGAAAGAGATCGAGAAAGTGCTGACCGGCCCGGCCCTCACGCCCGCCATCATCGCGACGACGCCGCTCGAATCGACGCCTCCGGACAGGAAAGCGCCGAGCGGAACGTCGGCGATCATCCGCATCCGAACCGAATCGTGCAGTCGAGCGATCAGCTCTTCCTCGATCTCGTCCCGGCGGACGGCGGCGCCGTCGGCGAAGCGCAAATGCCAATAGGCTTTGGGCTCCGGCGGCTCGGCACCACGCCGAACGAGAAGGCAATGGCCCGGTGGCAGCTTGCGCACGCCGCAATAGATCGAGTGGGGATCGGGGACATAGCCGAACGCAAAGAATTCCTCCACCGCTTGCGGATCGATCCGGCGATCGACGGCCGGGCTGGACAAAACGGCTTTCAGCTCGGACGCGAAGAGCAGCCGCCCGCCGTTGAGAAAGCTGTAATAGAGCGGCTTTTCGCCGAGGCGGTCGCGCGCCAGAAACAACGTCTCGCGAGGCTCGTCCCAGAGCGCAAAAGCGAATTGCCCGTTGAACCGGTCGAGGCACCGCTCGCCCCATTCCTCCCAAGCATGGACGATGACCTCAGTATCGCAGCGCGTCCGAAAGACATGCCCGAGCGCCGTCAGCTCGGCGATCAGCGACTGGAAATTGTAAATTTCGCCGTTGTATACGACGCATACCGTGCGGTCCTCGTTGAACAGCGGCTGATCGCCGCCGGCGAGGTCGACGATCGCAAGGCGGCGGTGCCCCAACCCGATCCCGGGGCCGCAATAAAAGCCGACGCCGTCGGGACCCCGATGATCGAGGATGTCGGTCATTCGTCGCAGCAGTCGACGATCGACCTCGCCGCGCCCGCGATAGTCAAAGATGCCGGCTATTCCACACATGGCTGCCCAGGGCCGCGTCCGTCAGAATTCGAGCTTAACGCGGCTGCCGAATTGGCGCAGCGCATATTCCAGGGAGAGAATGCGGGCAAGCTGGTCCGCGTCGGCGGCGCGGTCGAGGCGGAACAGCCGACGCATCTCTATCGGTTCGCCGAGCAGCACCGCATTGCGATAGGGCCGTGCCAGATAGCCCGGCCAGTCGCCGGTGTGCCGGCGCCGATGTCTGAGACGATAGGCGTAGGGGCGCAGCGAAGGCGGGCGCAGATAGGTGGCATAGTCGGCAAGCTGTCGCGATAGCGGCGGCGGGCCGGCGAAATTATGGCCATAGGTCGAAGGATATGCTGCCAAGCGGCTATCGGCGCGCCGAATGAGTTCGGCTTCGTACGCGCCGTGGTTCTTCCAGCGCAGCGGCAAAGCGCTCGCGTGCTCGGTCATCGCCCGCTCGAGATAAGGCATTGCGGTAAATCCGTATCGGGCGGCGATGCTGTCGACCTTGCCGTCCCACGAGCGGCAGCGAAAGCTGTGATAGAGCCATTCGACCGTCGGCCGCGGCAATCGCCGCGCGTCGCCGCACAAGAGGTCCATGACCTTCTTCTCCAGTCCGCCGTAATATCTGCCGCTGTCGAAGATTTTGGTGCAGCTCGATGGGTCGAACTGGCTATAGAAGCTCCACAGCAGTTCACGAATGGTGTATTCCCGATCGGGAAGATAAAAGAAGTTGCGAAAAATTTCGCCGCCGCCGCCGTTGAAAGCGATCGCGTTTCCGTGCACGCGGCGTGCGGATTCGGCTATTTCGGCGTCGTTCTGAAAGATGCCGCCCCATCCATAGCCGTCTTGCGCCAGAAAATTGCGATGCGCGGTGGTGGCGAACTCCCCCGGGGCGATGATCGGATCGGAGCTTTTGTCGATAACAGCGAGTGAAAACCCCTCGCCGCGCGCGATCTCGGCGGCGAGGGACACGTCGGGCTCGGCGGTGCGGCCGTAGACGTAAGCTCGGGGCCGCACCCCATGGCGGCGCAACAACGCGAGCATCAGGCGCGAATCGTAGCCGCCGGAAAGCGCGCAACCGACGCGGTCGCCAAAACTATGGGCAACCGCGCCGAAATAGCGGTCGAGTAGGGCCATGCTGCTGTCGAGCGACTCTGCCGGCGTCGCCGAGGTGACGCTGCGCGTTACCGGCAGCCTCGGTCGGGTGACCTCGAGCCCGGTGGGGCCGACCCGGATCGTCGCGCCGATCGGGGCCAATGCGACCTCGCCGAACAACGTCTCGTTGCCGGAAACCACCCCGTTGAACACGTATTCGCAAGCGCTCTGCTGCGACAATGTCAAACGGCCGAGCAGTGAACAGAGCGCATAAAACGATGTCGAAACGATGCCGGCGTCGAGATTGTAAAACACATGGTAGCCGCCGAAATCGTCCAGCCGGATCTCGGTTCGGCCATTGCGCTTGATGACGACCGCGTAGTGGCCCATGACCGCGTCTTCGGCCATC
>DATKHX010000364.1:0-7615 GCA_035510075.1 Allostellaceae bacterium | reverse complement strand
GCCGATCCGATCTGGCCCAACCGCGACCGCTTTGTGCTGTCCTCGGGCCATGCCTCGACCTTGCTCTATTCGCTGTTGCATCTGACCGGCGTCACCTCGGTGGACGCGGAATACGAGCGCCTCGGCACGCCTTCGGTTGCGCTCGATGATCTGAAGCACTTCCGCCAGCTCGGCAGCAAATGCCCGGGCCACCCGGAATATCACCTGACCTCGGGGGTCGAGACCACCACCGGCCCGCTCGGCCAGGGCATCGCCAACAGCGTCGGCATGGCGATTGCCGCCGACTGGCTGGCCCGGCACTTCAACCGGCCCGGCTTCGACATCTTTGATTACGACGTCTTCGCGCTGTGCGGCGACGGCTGCATGATGGAGGGCGTCGGCAGCGAGGCCGCTTCGCTCGCCGGACATCTGCGCCTCGGCAATCTCTGCTGGATCTACGACAGCAACCACATCACGATCGAGGGCCACACTGCGCTCGCTTTCAGCGAGGACGTCGCCGCGCGGTTTCTCGGCTATGGCTGGCAAGTGCTGCGGGTCAGTGATGCCAACGACCGCGAGCGCATCGCCGACGCGCTCGCCAACGCCAAGCGCATCGGCGACCGCCCGACCCTGATCATCGTCGAAAGCCATATCGGTTACGGCGCGCCTCACAGACAGGATACCTCGGCCGCCCACGGCGAACCGCTGGGTGCGGAAGAGGTCAAGGAAACCAAGCGCCGCTACGGCTGGCCGGAGGACGCCCAATTCCTCGTGCCGGAGGGGGTGCGCGAGCATTTCGCCGCTCATTTCGGCGCCCGCGGCAAAAAGCTGCACGCTGAGTGGGACGCGCTGTTCGACCGCTACCGCGCCGAATACCCCGATCTCGCCGACGCCTGCGATCGCATGCAGCGCCGCGACCTGCCGGACGGCTGGGACCATGACATCCCGGTATTTCCGGCCGACCCGAAAGGCATCGCCAGCCGCGATTCCTCGGCGCAGGTGCTGAACGCGATAGCGCCCCGGCTGCCATGGCTCATCGGTGGGGCCGCCGATCTGGCACCTTCAACCAAAACCCGGCTGACATTCCCCGAAGCCGGCGATTTCGAAGCCGGCGACTACGGTGGCCGCAATTTCCATTTCGGCATCCGCGAGCATGCGATGGGCTCGATCTGCAACGGCATGGCAGTGTCGAAATTGCGGCCCTTCGGCTCGGGCTTTCTGATCTTTTCCGATTACATGAAGGCGCCGATCCGGCTGAGCGCGTTGATGGAATTGCCGGTCGTCTGGGTCTTCACTCATGATTCGATCGGGGTCGGCGAGGACGGCCCGACTCACCAACCGGTCGAGCAGATTGTCGGGTTGCGCGGGATCCCGGGGCTGATCGTGCTGCGCCCGGCCGATGCCAACGAGGTCGCCGAAGCCTGGCGCGTCGTGCTCGCGGCAAAGCACCAGCCGGCCTGCCTGATCTTGAGCCGGCAGAATCTGCCGACCCTCGACCGCAGCCGTTACGCGCCGGCGAGCGGCGTCGCGCGCGGCGCCTATGTGCTGGCCGATGCCGGCGGCGGCCAGCCCGAGGTGATCCTGATCGGCACCGGCAGCGAGGTCTCGCTGTGCGTCGAGATCTATGAAAAGCTTGTGGCCGAAGGCGTCAGGGCGCGGGTCGTCAGCATGCCGTCCTGGGAATTGTTCGAGCAGCAGGACGACGAGTACCGCGGTCAGGTGCTGCCCCCCGCGGTGACCCGCCGGGTGGCGGTCGAGCAGGCGTCGACTCTCGGCTGGGAGCGGTACACCGGATTGCGCGGCACGATCATAGGGATGAAAACCTTTGGGGCGTCAGCGCCGTTGAAGGAATTGCTGGTGAAATTCGGCTTCACGCCCGAACACGTCTACGCGGCTGCCAAGGAGCAGCTCGCCCGCAAGGAGTGATGGCAATGCCCAATCCGCTGAGGACGCTCAACGAATTCGGCCAATCCGTATGGCTCGACTTCGTCAGCCGCGAATTGCTGAAGACCGGGCAGCTGACGCGGCTGATCGCCGATGACGGCTTGCGCGGGGTCACCTCGAACCCGTCGATCTTCGAAAAGGCGATCGGCCACGGCGACGACTACGACGACCTGATCGCGGCGGCGCAGCAAAACGGCGATCTCGACCCCGGTGCGCTGTTCGAGGAATTGGCGGTCCGCGATATCCAGGAAGGGGCCGACGCGCTGCGCCCGGTCTATCACCAAACGCAGGGGCGCGACGGTTTTATCAGCCTCGAAGTGTCGCCTTATCTGGCGATGAAGACGCATGAGACGATCGAGGAGGCCCGCCGGCTGTGGCGCGAGGTCGGCCGCGAGAACCTGATGGTCAAGGTGCCGGGAACCAAGGCCGGGCTGCCGGCGATCCGCACCCTGATCGGCGAGGGGATCAACATCAACGTGACCCTGTTGTTCTCGCAGCAGGTCTACGCCGAAGTCGCCGACGCCTACATCTCCGGGCTCGAAGCTCTGGCCAAGAAAGGCGGCGACCCGCACAAGGTGGCGAGTGTCGCGAGCTTTTTCGTCAGCCGCATCGACACGCTCGTCGACGAGGCGCTGGACAAACGCATCGCCGCGGCGGCCGACCCGGCCGAAAAGGCGCGGCTCGAACGGCTGAAAGGCAAGATCGCGATCGCCAATGCCAAGCTCGCCTATCGGCATTACCAGGCAATCTACGCCGATGAGCGCTGGCGGCGGCTGGCGCAGCAGGGGGCGCAGACCCAGCGGCTTCTCTGGGCCAGCACCGGCACCAAGAACAAGGCCTACAGCGACGTCCTCTATGTCGACGAGCTGATCGGCCCGGACACGGTCAACACGATGCCGCCGGCGACGATGGACGCCTATCGCGATCACGGCCGTCCGCGAGCGAGCCTCGAAGAAGACGTCGATGGTGCCAAGGCGGTTATGGCGGCGCTGCCCGGCGCCGGCGTTTCGATCGAGGCGGTGACCGAAAAGCTCGTCGAGGATGGCGTGCGCCAGTTCGCCGACGCCGCCGACCAGCTCTACGCCGCGGTCCAGAAAAAGCGCCGGGCGGTGCTCGGCGCCAAGCTCAACACGATGAGCTGCAAGCTCCCCGCCCCGATCGACAAGGAGGTGCAGGACGCGCTCGAAGACTGGCGCCGCGAGGGCAAGGTTCGGCGGCTGTGGGCCGGCGACGCCTCGCTGTGGACCGAAACCGACGAGGCGAAGTGGGTCGGCTGGCTCGGCGTCGTCGACCAGCAATTGGCCGCGGCGCCGCATCTCGAGGACTTTGCCGCGGATGTGAAGAATACCGAGTTCCGCGACGTGCTGTTGCTCGGCATGGGCGGGTCGAGCCTCGGCCCCGAGGTGTTCGCGGTTACGTTTGGCGCCCAGCCGGGCTTTCCGAAGCTGCATGTGCTCGATTCGACCGATCCGGCGCAGATCCGGCGCTTCGAAAGCCAAATCGACCTCGCGCGCACGTTGTTCGTCGTGTCGAGCAAATCCGGCAGCACGCTCGAGCCGAACATCTTCAAGCAGTATTTCTTCGATCGCGCCAAGACGGCAGTCGGCGCCGCCGAGGCGGCCAAGCATTTTGTCGCGATCACCGATCCCGGCTCGTCGCTCGAAAAGATCGCGCGTAACGAGGGCGTCCGTGCGGTCTTCCACGGCCTGCCGAGCATCGGCGGGCGGTATTCGGTGCTGTCGAATTTCGGCATGGTGCCGGCTGCGGCGATGGGCGTAGCACTGCGCGGCTTTCTCGAAAGTACCGCCGAGATGGTGCGTTCGTGCGCCCCAAGCGCGCCGCCGGTCGAGAACCCGGGTGTGATCCTCGGCGCCATCCTCGGCGTTTGCCAGCGCCACGGCCGCGACAAGGCGACGATCATCGCTTCGAAGGGGATCGCCGATTTCGGCGCCTGGCTCGAACAATTGCTCGCCGAATCGACCGGCAAGCTCGGCAAGGGGATCGTGCCCGTCGATGCCGAGCCGTTGGGGCCGCCCTCGGTCTATGGCAATGACCGGGTTTTCGCCTATCTGCGGCTGGCCGCCGACGAGGATGGCGAGCAGGAGCGTGCGGTCGCGGCGCTCGAAGCCGCCGGTCACCCGGTGGTGCGGATCACGGTTTCCGACACGATGCAGCTGGGCCAGGAGTTCTTCCGCTGGGAAATGGCAACCGCGGTCGCCGGCTCGGTGATCGGGATCAATCCGTTCGACCAGCCCGATGTCGAGGCCAGCAAGGTCAAGACCCGCGATCTGACCACCGCCTATGAAAAGACCGGCTCGCTGCCGGAGGAGAAGCCGTTCTTCACCGAGGGGGCCTTCAGGCTGTTCGCCGACCCGCGCAACGAAGCCGAATTGGCGCCTAAGGCGACGAGCCTGACCGCGGCGCTGAAGGCGCATTTCGACCGCATTGGTGCCGGCGATTATGCGGCGCTGCTCGCTTACATCGAGCGCAACCCCGCCCATATCGAAGCGATGCAAAACCTCCGCCGCATGATCCGCGACCGTACCCGCGCGGCGACCTGCGTCGGCTTTGGCCCGCGCTTTCTGCACTCGACCGGGCAGGCCTATAAGGGCGGCCCAAACAGCGGGGTCGTTCTCCAGATCACCTGCGACGACGCCGAGGACCTTCCAGTTCCCGGCCAAAGATACACCTTTGGCGTGGTCAAGGCGGCGCAAGCGCGCGGTGATTTCGAGGTGCTGGCCGAGCGTGGGCGGCGCGCCTTGCGCGTGCATGTCGCGGGCGATCTCGAGGCTGGTCTCGCCGCCCTCGCCCGCGCCGTCGACCAAGCTCTGAAATAACCGCCGCTTCGGCGCGAAAACGGGAGATTTGCGATGCAACTGGGAATGATCGGTCTCGGCCGGATGGGCGGCAATATCGTGCGGCGCCTGATGAAGAACGGCCATAGCTGCGTCGTCTACGACAAGAATGCCGATGCTGTGCACGGGTTCGCCGGCGAGGGCGCCAAACCCAGCAGCGATTTGGCGGGTTTCGTCAAGCAGCTGACGGCGCCGCGCGCGGTCTGGGTCATGTTGCCGGCCGGCCAGATCACCGACGAGACCATCCTCGAGCTTCGCGATCTGCTGTCCGCCGACGACATCGTCATCGATGGCGGCAATTCGTTTTACCAGGATGACATTCGGCACGCCGAGATGCTAAAGCCAAAGGGCATTCATTTCGTCGATGTCGGCACCAGCGGCGGCATCTGGGGCTTTGAGCGCGGCTACTGCATGATGATCGGCGGCGACAAAAGGATTGTCGATCATCTCGATCCGATCTTAAAGACCTTGGCGCCGGGGAAGGGCAACATCGACCGGACGCCCGGCCGGGAGAAGCGCAGTTCGCAGGCCGAGGAGGGTTATCTTCATTGCGGGCCGGTGGGCGCCGGCCATTTTGTCAAAATGGTGCATAACGGCATCGAATACGGGGTCATGCAGGCCTACGCCGAAGTCTTCGACATTCTCCGCAACGTCAGCTCGGCAGCGGTGCCGCAAAACCGGCGCTACAACCTCGAGCTGCCCGACATTGCCGAAGTTTGGCGCCGCGGCAGCGTGATCTCGTCGTGGCTGCTCGATTTGACCGCGATCGCGCTCGCCTCCGACCCGCAGCTCGCGCAATTTACCGGCCAGGTCGCCGATTCCGGGGAGGGGCGCTGGACCGTCCAGGCGGCAATCGAGGAGGCGGTGCCGGCCGAGGTGTTGTCGTCGGCGCTCTACACCCGCTTTCGCTCGCGCCAGGAGCACACCTTTGCCGAGCGCATCCTGTCGGCGATGCGCCATGAATTCGGTGGTCATCAGGAACCGGGGACAATGGTGAAGGACTGAACCATGGCCGCTCAGGTTGTGGACGCGAGGGGGAAGAGCACGGCGCAGCGCGCGCCCCAGGCGCCGCCCTGCACGATGGTGATCTTTGGGGCGGGCGGCGATCTGACAAAGCGCCTGCTGATGCCCGCCCTTTACAACTTGGCCAAGGACAAGCTGCTGTCGCAGAACTTTGCGATCATCGCCGCCGACCGAACGCCAAAGCCCGCCGACGCCTTTCGCGACTATCTGGCTGAAGGCGTCAAAAGCTTTGTCTCGGATACCGCCTCAGGCGGCGAGGCCGAACCGTTCGATGCCAAGACCTGGGATTTTATTGCCAGCCGCATTACCCATTTCGCGGGCGATTTCACCGCTCCCGACACCTACGCTCGGCTGGCCGACCTGCTCGAGAAGACCGAAACCGAATTCAACACCGGCGGCAATGTGGTGTTCTACCTTGCCGTCTCCGAGCAGCTGTTCGGCACGATCGTCGAGCGGCTCGGCGAGGCGGGGGTCGCACAACAAAAGCCCGGCAGCTGGCGGCGCGTCATTATTGAAAAGCCGTTCGGCAGAGACCTCGCCACGGCCCGCGCGCTCAACGCCCGCATCCTCAAGGTGCTCGACGAGCCGCAGATCTTCCGCATGGACCATTTCCTCGGCAAGGAGACGGTCCAGAACATCATGGCGCTGCGCTTTTCGAACGCGATCTTCGAGCCGTTGTGGAACCGCGACCATATCGACCACGTGCAGATCACCGCGGCCGAAACGGTCGGGGTCGAACGTCGGGCCAATTTCTACGAGGTCACCGGGGCATTGCGCGACATGGTGCCGAACCATGTCTTCCAGCTCTTGAGCCTGACGGCGATGGAATCGCCCAACTCTTTTGCCGCCGATGCGGTACGCAACGAAAAAACCAAGGTTCTCGAAGCGGTCCAGCCGCTCGACGACGAGGCCGTGCGCCGCAATGTTGTGCGCGCGCAGTACGCCGCGGGCGCCCTCAACGGCGCCTCGGTTCAAGGCTATCGCGAGGAGCCCGGGGTCAAGCCGGACAGCACGACCGAGACCTATGTCGCCTTGCGGCTCGGCATCGAGAACTGGCGCTGGGCCGGCGTGCCGTTCTACCTGCGCACCGGCAAGAGGCTGACGCGGCGAACGACCGAAATCGCGATCCAGTTCAAGCAGGCGCCGTTTGCGCTGTTTCGCGACACGCCGGTCGACATTTTGACCCCCAACGTGCTGATCCTGCAGATCCAACCCGACGAAGGGGTTTCTTTGCAATTCGGTGCGAAGATCCCCGGTCCGCGGATCGATCTCGGCAAGGTCAGGATGGATTTCCGCTACAGCGATTATTTCCATACCGAGCCCAGCACCGGCTACGAAACGCTCGTCTACGACTGCATGATCGGCGATGCGATGCTGTTCAATCGCGCCGACGGCGTCGAGGCCGGGTGGGAGGTCGTGCAGCCGATCCTCGATTTATGGGCCGAGGACAAGACCGTGCCGCTCGAGGTCTACGCGGCGGGCAGCACCGGTCCCGACGCGGCCGACAATCTGTTATGGCGCAGCGGCCGGCAGTGGCGGCCGTTGGTCCCGTAGCGATGGCCCGTCCCCCCATTGTCGCGCCCTCCATCCTCTCGGCCGATTTCGGCCGGCTCGGCGAGGAAGTGCGCGCCGCCGACCGCGCCGGCGCCGATTGGATCCATGTCGATGTGATGGACGGCCGTTTTGTGCCCAACATCACGATCGGCCCGGTCGTCGTCGAAGCGGTGCGCCGCGCGACTAAGAAGCCGGTCGATGTCCATTTGATGATCGTCGAGCCCGAGCACTATCTCGACGATTTTGCCGAGGCCGGCGCC
>DATKHX010000363.1:0-3280 GCA_035510075.1 Allostellaceae bacterium | reverse complement strand
CTGCCCAGCGCTCAACACCGTCGAGGAGGCGATGTAGGGATACGCGTCGAGCCCGACCTGCTGCTGCCCAATCGCCGCGGCGATGGCCGGCAACGTCTGGGCGGTTCGCCCGAAAATCGCCTGTCCGATCGTCTTGTGATGCGAGATCACGACCGGCACCCCGGCACTGCGCCCGACCGCAAAACTCTCGTCGAGGCTGTCGAGCACGTAGTCGCCCTCGTTGCGCATATGCGTCGTATAGAGCGCGCCAGCCGGACGCAGCAATGCCGCCAAGGCCTCGATCTCGGCGGGCGGCGCGTGCTCGGCCGGGGCATAGGCGAGCCCGCTCGACATGCCGACCGCACCGGCGTCGAGCGCTTCCTGCAACAATTCGCGCATGCGGTCGATTTCGGCTGCTTCGGCCGGGCGGTCGAGCGCCGCCATCGAGCCGACCCGCAATGTCGAATGGCCGACGAGACAGGCGGCGTTGACCGCCGCCGGGGTGCGATCGAGCGCCGCCAAATAATCGGCGAACCGGCCATAGCGGTAGTCGGCGGCGTCGCCAATCAAATCGAGCGGCGGCGGCGGTGCGTGATCGATCGTGAGCGGCGCCAGGCTGATCCCGCAATTCCCGGCGATGACGGTGGTGACACCCTGGCTCGCCTTCGCCATCATCTCCGGCGTCGCGAACAGTGCCCGGTCGTCATGGGTGTGCACGTCGATAAAGCCGGGTGCCACGACCTTGCCCGAGACGTCGATCTCGCGCGCCCCCCGCGCCTTGTCGACGACGCCGACCGCGGCAATCCGGTCGCCCGCGATCGCGACATCGGCCCGATACCGCGGCCGGCCGCTGCCATCGATCACCTCGCCGCCGCGCAGAATAAAGTCGGTCATGCCCGCCCTCGCCGAGAAAATCCGAGTGCGATAGGCTACCACGATCGTGACCCGGCGGGAGGCCATCAATAGCGGCGCTGACGACCGGTGGGTCCCCACGGAGTTTCCTGTCTGCCGCATCGCGGGTCCGCGGATCACGGTGACAGCGGAGAGACGTCGTTCAATCCTGAGAGGTTTGTCGTTGCGGGGAGCGCGACGACGACGCAATCTCGACGACAGCTAGGACAACTCGACCAGTCGATGACATGAAAACTCCTTCTCAGGCGCTGGTTCATTCCGCCGGACTCGAGGCCTCGTGTAATTCGCGGGCATCGGCATGACAGACCCGTTGCAGAGTTTGTTCGACAAGGGTCTGTCCAAAAAATTATCGAATATAGTCTTCTCCGATAGTCACGGTGCCTTTGAGGATCACCTTGGCGCCGGCGGATTGTATTATGCTCTCGCAACCATGATTCGATCGCAAGTATCTGTGTGTATTGGATCGGGAGGAGGGTTTGTGCCGCGCTTGCTGCGGCAGGCGCAGCAAGATCTGGGTCTGGTCAATGCGCATACCTACTTGGTCGACGCCAATCTCCCGGATCTGGGATTCGGCCACCCGATGCAGCCGGGGGGTTGGTTGACGCCCGAGAATGATCTGCAGACGGCAACGCCCGGCCTCAGCATTCTACGGATGTTGTCGAAGGACGCCGCCCAGCTCTTTGCTTCGGCGCGGATGACGCTCGACTATCTTCACATCGACGGGGACCATTCGGCCCGCGGCGTGGTGGCGGACCTCAGCGATTACCTGCCGTTGTTGTCGAGCAAGGCCATCGTTTCGCTGCACGATCTGCGGATGGAGTCGGTGCGACAAGCAATGGTTGACATCGGCCGCAAATATCCGTCGCTCGAATGGGTGACGTTCAGCGAAGTGGGTAACGGAACGGCCGTCTTGCGCCGCCGGTCGTCGGACCTGCCGCCCCGCTTGCCGTTGTCGATGCGCAACCCGGAAGACCCGAAGCGCATCACCCTACTCGATGAAACGATCGCTCTGCACGCGAGCGAGCGCAGCCAGGCAAAAGCACGCTACGAGAGATGGCATTATCTAACAACCCCCGCGTACCGATCGCGCTATGACATCATCGCTAAATCGGTAGACTCACCGAATCATACAGTCGTCGAAGTCGGCGGTTATCCAAATTCCATTGTCCGGCATCTCGCCGCTGCCAAACGCGTGATCGCGATCGAACCTTATGCGCCCCCGGAGTACCTCGCGGAAATTAACGCGGCGGCGAAGGAAAGGGGTATCGATCTTCTGGTCAAGCAAGGAACCCTGGGCGGGGTGGAGGTTAATGCCGATCTTTTGGGGCCTTACGCGCTTGTGGCGCTTGGACTCGATGTTTCCGCTGGATGTGACTCCCCGGGGCAATTTCATGCGGCGCTCGGTTCATTGGTCGATCTGGCAGGACACGCTGAGATCATTGCTGTTGAAACACCGGGATACCCGCCGTCGCAGGTAGCGCTGCAATGCCTGTTCGCCTGCATCGAGCCGCGCATACTGCAGGACATTACTCTCGATTTGAGCCAAGACCCGGTCGCGGATGAATATTTCGTGAAGGACGAGCGGGCCAAGCGGCGCCTTGTCGTCTTCCGCCCGGAGCAGATTTTGACGTTGCCGCGGCGGGAATCGGTTTTGTCCAGCAGCGCGGCCCTCTTTCCGGATTTCAAGGCCCGGCTGCAGCTGCAAACCAAAGCATACGATCTCGGCGACACGGTCCATTTTCGAGCGGGCTCCGGTGCCGAGGGGTTTTTGACTTCGGGATGGAGTCATATCGAGGCCCGGCATACCTGGGCGATCGGCAAGTTGAGCAGGCTCGAATTGGACATCTCGGGGTTGCCCGACAATCCGAGGCCAATTCATTTGCGACTGGACCTGATAGCGTTCCTTATTCCCGGCAAGCTGCCGTTTCAGCGCCTCTCGATCCTCGTCAACGGCAAACGGCTGTATAAGGAGAAGGTTCGAGCGGCTGGATTTCTCGACGTTCCCGTGCCGAGCGAGGTGCTGTTGCGGCGCCACCCGATACAGATCGTCCTGATCCATCCCGACGGAGCAAAACCCAGCGATTGGGTGCAAAATTCGGTCGACGGGCGAGTTCTCTCGATCGGCCTCCGGTCGATTGCGTTGATCAATCGCGCCGAGACCGACTGAAAGCCACAGTTACCCCTGCTGATCGCCGAGCGGGCGTTTGCGCAGGAAGTTGAAGTCGCAGCCGCGGTCGGCTTGCAGGATTTCACGGCGGTAGAGGTGGGCGTAGCCGCGCTCGGGGATCGGCGGCGGGGTGGCCGGGCGGCGGGCGAGTTCGTCGGGCGGGACGAGCAGGTCGATGCGGCGCTCCTTGACCGACAGGCGAATACGGTCGCCGTTCTTGAC
>DATKHX010000362.1:0-6055 GCA_035510075.1 Allostellaceae bacterium | reverse complement strand
CACCGCCACGCCAGTGGTGCGTTTGCCGTTGCCGGCGACGTCGACCGCGCTATCCAGCACGCCGCCAGGGCGTGCGAGCTCGATCCGAGCTCACCCGAGTTCGCGGTTCATGCCGGCTCGCTGCTGGCGGGGATCGGGTTGCATCGAGACGCGATCCTTTATTTTACACGCGCCGCCGAAATCGAGCCGGGCAACCCCTTGGTTCTGCGCTGCCTCTCCGGATCGGCGTTCGCCCTCAGCGATCGCGAAGCGGCCCTCGACCTGGCATTGCAGGCGCACGCATTGGCGCCTGGGGAGCGCGCCAACGCGCATCACGCAACGGAGCTGCTGCTGCGCGCCGGCCGGTTCGACGAGGCGGCGGCGATCATGTCGGCGGCACTCGCCGCCGCCGATGACGACGCGGCCGGATATCGCCTGCTGTCGGCGGCGGAGATGCTGCGCGGCCGGCCGGAGCAGGCGCTCGACGCGATCGACCGCGCATTGGCGCGCGCCGCCGCCGACGCGGAATATCATCTGCATCGCGGCAATCTGCTCCACCGCCTCGCCCGTTTCGAGGAAGCGGCCGAAGCGTTCGACCGCGCGGCAGTGCTCGATCCGGAAAACCCGGCACCCAAGCGCTCGCAGCTGACGGTCTATTTCGACAGCGGCCGGTTTCGCGAGGCCCTGGCGGTCGGCGGCGAGCTGATCCGCACCGCACCCGACAACGAGGAATATGCCCAAGCGGTGCTTCAGGTATTGAACCGGCGCTTCGATACCCTCGACGGCGACTACGTCGTGCTCGGCGAGCGCTCGGCGCCGCCAATCCGAACCCTCCGACCGACGCCAGGCCTTTGGTCGTCGTTGCAGACCCAATGGCGGGTCGTTCACGCGCTGATCATCCGCGAAACTCGCACCCGGTTCGGCGACTCGACGCTCGGCTACGGCTGGGCGCTGCTCGAGCCGATCCTGCACATTTTGATGCTGTCATTGGTGTTCGCGGTGCTGATGCACGGCCGGCCGCCGATCGGAACCCAATTTTTCATCTTTTACTATACCGGTATTATCCCTTATCACATTTTTGTTCATACCAGCAGCAGCATGACCTACGCCGTGACCGCCAACGGCTCGCTGCTGCAATTGCCGGTCGTCGGCACCTTCGACGTGATCCTGGCGCGCGGGCTGCTCGAGCTCGTCACCGATATTCTCGTCGCCGTGATCCTGCTGGCGGGGTTCGGCGCGATCGGCTTGGGCGCGCTGCCTCATGATTTCAGCGGATTGTCCGCGGCGGTCGCCACCATCTGGCTGCTGGGCTGCGGCTTTGGCTTTATCAATGCTGTTGTCAATGCGTTTTTCAAATCCTGGGACAAGATCTGGGCGCAGCTGACCCGCATCTTGTATTTCTGCTCGGGGATATTTTACGTGCCCGGCATGATGCCGGACTGGATCCGCGACGTGCTCGCTTGGAACCCGGTGTTGCAGGCGGTCGACTGGTTCCGCGCGAGCTTTTTTGTCGACTACGTCCCGCACTGGCTCGACCGCTCCTATCTCGCCGCCGTCGCGGGGCTGGTGCTGCTCGCCGGATTAGCCGTCGAGCGCAGTCTGCGGCGCCAGTTGTACGAGCCGCTATGATCCGGCTCGAGCACGTATCCAAAGCCTACCGCACCCGCAACGGGCGCAAGATCGTGCTCGACAACGCCAATGCCACGTTTGAAGCCGGTCACAATTTCGGCATCCTCGGCGCCAACGGCGCCGGCAAGTCGACACTGATCCGGTTGCTCGCCGGGTCGGAATTGCCCGACCGCGGCATCGTTCGGCGCTATGGTCGGGTGTCGTTTCCGCTCGGCTTTGGCGGCACCTTCCACGGCGCTCTTTCCGGGCGCGAGAACGCCGCGTTTATCGCCCGCATCTACGGCGCGCCGTTGCGCGCGACGATCGACTATGTCGAGGACTTTGCCGAGCTCGGCGAATACTTCACGATGCCGGTCAACACCTATTCGGCCGGGATGCGCGCCCGGCTCGCCTTCGCCGCCTGCTTGGCGATCGATTTCGACGTCTACCTGATCGACGAGGTCACCGAGGTCGGCGACCAGCGCTTTCGCCGCAAATGCGTCGAGGCGTTCCGCGCCCGCGTGGCGCAGTCCGACATCATCCTTGTCACTCACAACCCGCAGACCATCCGGCAATATTGCGACCGTGGCGCGATCCTCGCCAATGGCGCGCTGTCGCTTTATGACGATGTCGGCGCGGCGCTGACCCGGCATCACCGGATGGTGCAGGAGAGCGCCTGATGCCGGCGACATTGGTCGATCTGCGCGACGTCGCGGCAGACCCCGGCACGCGCGAAACCGCGACGCCCGTGTCGGCGAGCCCCTCCGGCCTTCCGATGCGCACCGAAGGCGGCGAAGTGGCACTGTTGCGCGAACCGCAATCGCCGCTCTCCAGCACCGCGCGCCGCCATCATATCTCGTGGAGGCTGCTCTGGTTTCTGGGGCTCGTGGCGGTGCCGACGCTCGCTGCCGGCGTCTACTATTTCCTGATCGCCGCCGATCAATACGTCGCCGAGTTTCGGTTCGGCTTGCGCTCGGCCGAGCCGGTGCGCACCGATACGGGCGCCTTGCTGCAGGCGGGGCCAGCTGCGCTTCAGACTGCGATCGATTCATACGCCGTCGTGCAATACGTCGGCAGCCGCGCCGTCGTCGACGATCTCGACAAGACCCTCGACCTGCGCCGAATGTTTTCGACGACCGCGGCGGACTGGCCGGCGCGATTGCGCTTGCCGGTGACGATCGAGGAGCTGATCGAGTATTGGCGCGGCCAAATCGACGCCTTTTTCGATCCGATCAACGGCACGATCGCGGTCCGGGCCCGCGCCTTCACCGCGCGAGACGCATTGGTGCTGGCGCAGGGGATCCTGGCCTCGTCCGAAAGGCTGGTGAACCATCTGTCGGCGCGCGCTCGCAGCGACGCCGTGCGCAGTTCCGAGCAAGACGTGCACGCGGCCGAGCGGCGCTTGGCCGGGGCGCTGGCGCGGTTGCGCGACTACCGCGACCGGCAAGGCCTGATCGACCCGCACAAGGCGGCGGATGCGAACTCGGCGCTCGACGGCCGCTTGCGCGACGAATTGGTGCGCGCCGGCACGACGCTGTCGACCTTGCGAGAATACCTGCACGACGACGCCCCGACCGTCAGGATCCTCGAAGCCCGCATCCAGGCGTTAAAAGCACAGCAAAGTGCCATCGAAAGCGAGGCCACCGACACCGCGAAGACGCGCAACGAAACGCTGTCGCGGCTCATGGGCTCGTACGAGGAGCTCGAAAGCGAGCGGCACTTTGCCGAGACGGCTTATCAGCACGCGTTGGAAGCGCTCGACCGCGCGCGCATGAATGCCGACCGCCAGCAGGTTTACGTCGCCGACTTCGTCCCGCCGAGCCTCCCCGAGGAGGCGCTTTACCCGCGCCGGCTGCGGTCGGTTGGAATTGTTTTTATCGCCGCTTTCGTCATTTGGGCGATCGGCGGCCTGACCGTCCGGTCGGTCAGGGATCACCTCTAGACCGGAGCGCCGGCAGGGGAAAGCAATGGCGAGCGTCGAATTTGAATCATCCCGCCCGCCGCTCTTTCCCGAGGGGAAGGTCAGCGCGCCGAAATTTCGCCTAGCCTTGCAGGCCGCACGGCCGCGGCTCGCCCTGGTCTCGACCTACAGCGAGCTGTGCGGCATCGCGGCCTATACGCGAAGTCTCGAAAAGCAGCTGAATGACGTCTTCGAGGTCGTCGTCTTCGACCTGAACCAGTATCTGCTGCGCAGCGCTCACGCCAGGGTGCGCAAATTCGGCGATCGCCACATTCAAGAGATCTGCCGCGAGCTCAAAGACTTCGACGCGGTCAACCTGCAGCTGGAGCACGGCACCCTCGGGCGCACCGCGCGCGACATCTTCCGCCGGTTCAGCTGGATCGTGCGGGCGGCGCCGCGGCTCTCGGTCACGTTTCACACGATGTTCGACGCAGCCGCGTTCGATTACAGGAGGTGGCTCCGCGCGCTCTCGCGGCTGAAACTCGCCGAAGCGGTGGCGATGCGGTCGGACTACACCCGCACCCATTTGCTGTCGGCCGGGATTGCGGCGCGTCTGCGCCGCGCGCAGCGGTTCAAGCCGGTTGCCGTCGTCGTCCATACCCGGCGCGACATGTGGCACATGAAATATATCCACGGTCTGCGCCATGTGTACGACCACCCGCTGTCGTTTTTGAGCGCGGGCGAGGCCGGGGAAATCCGCGGAAAGGCCACACGCCTCCGGTTTCCGATACTCGACGTGTTGCCGAGCGAGGCGAGGCTGGTCGGGGTGTTTGGCTTTATCGGGCGATACAAGGGGTTCGAGAGCGTGATCCGCGCCATGCATCACCTACCCCAAGACCACCATCTGCTGATCTTCGGCGGCATCCACCCCAATGAGATCAAGCAGCATCAGCCGATCGACCCGGTCGTCTCGGCGCTGTTCGACGCCGGCTATGTCGACACCAACGTCGCCGAGCGGATCCGCGCCGACCCGGCGCCCGGAACCCCGACGGTTTCGGTTGCGGTCGACGGCTCGATGCGCGATTTGCTGATCGAGCATCCCAAAGATTTGTCGCACCGCATTCACTTTCTCGGCGCCACCAGCGACGACGATTTTCTGAGCGGCATGGCGATCTGCGACGCCGTGGTTTTTCCCTATCTCGAAGTCGGCCAGTCTTCGTCCGGCCCGATCTCGCAAGCGCTCGAGCTCGGCTGCCGGGTAATCGCGTCGCGGACCCACACATTTTTGCAATTCGGCAAATATCATAACGCGATGATCGAATATTTCGACATCGGCAACCATCTCGAGCTGGCGGCCCGAATCCTGGCTCGGCCGCAATACGACGCTCGCACCCGCCGCCTCGCCTTCAACGTCGACACCAACAAGGCGACCTATCTCGCCGCCAACGGCGCCAGCGCCAGGCGCAGCCTCCGCGTCGAACGAGCCGACAGCCGATAGCCCGCGGCCCGCGCTCGAAAATCAATACGCAGAGAAACCGGCTTCAGCTGGCAGTCGACAGCCGCGGGCGCGCGGTCCTATCATCATGCGGTGAGGGAGGTCCGCGCCGCGCGCGGCGAACGAGGAGAGGCAGGATGAGAAACGGTTTCCGTGCTTATGATTCAGATACCCATGTCAACCCGTGCGCCGAGGTGCTCGACCGCTATGTCGATCCTGGTTTTCGCGCGCGCCTGCCGGAGTTGGAGCCGTATCGCCTGCCGAGCGGGCCGGCGGTCGAAGGCGGCCCGCCGATGCACCAATATCGCGTCGGGACCAAATATTACCGACGGGTTTTGGGCGAGAAGGCGCCGGCCGACAGCTTTACCGGGCGTGAGACCCGCTGGCGCGGCACCAAAATGCCTCGGCCCGGCGTGCAGGATGACCAAGCCGCCAACCGCGTCGCCGATATGAATGATGAAGGGGTCGACACCCATTTCCTGATCCCCACCTCATGGCTCAGCGTCGTCGGGCTCGACGACCCGGCGCTCGAAGTCGGCATGATTCGCGCCTATCATCGCCACATGGCGGATTTCTCCGCCGATCATCCCGATCGGCTGAAAAGCCTGATCGTCGCGTCGTCGCGTGCGGTGCCCGAAGCCGTGCGCGAGATCCGCGAATGGGGCAAATCGAAATGGGCGGTTGCGGTCCTGCCGCTGCTTGCCAAGGATATGCCGGCCGATCACCCTGACCTGTACCCGATCTGGGAGGCGGCCGCCGAGCACGATCTGCCGATCGCCAATCACAGCTTTACCTGGAACCCGCCATATTATCCGGGATACCTCGATCTGTGGGAGAACATCTTTATCGGCCGCGCCGCGGCGCATCCGTGGGGTGCCATGCGGTTTGTCGCCTCGTTCATCGGCGGCGGGCTCTATGACCGGTTCCCAACCCTCCGCATGGGCGTGCTCGAAGGCGGCTTTGGTTGGCTGCCGTTCTGGGCCAAGCGCCTCGACGAGCAGGCGGTCTACGTCGGCGGCACTGCGGAGTTGAAGCACAAGCCCAGCGAATACATGCAGAGCGGCCGCTTCTTT
>DATKHX010000361.1:0-8913 GCA_035510075.1 Allostellaceae bacterium | reverse complement strand
CGGTTGAGCGGCACCAGCCGGTCGCGGATGTCGTCGCGCACCGCATGCAGCGATATCGCGAGGTTGACCGCGAGCTCGGCGCCGCAGCGCCGGATCATCGGCACGACGCCGGCGGTCGAGAGCGTGATCTTGCGCCGCGAGATCGACAGGCCCTCGGGGTCCATGACGATCTTCACCGCCGCCGCGACGTTATCGAAATTGTAAAGCGGCTCGCCCATCCCCATCAGCACGATATTGGTGAGCTGGCGATCGTCCGCAGCTTGATCCGGTGGCGACGGCCATTCGCCCAGCGCATCGCGCGCGACCATCACCTGGCCGACGATTTCCTCGGGTTCGAGGTTGCGCACCAGCAGTTGCGTGCCGGTGTGGCAAAAGGTGCAGTTGAGGGTGCAGCCGACCTGCGAGGAGACGCACAAGGTGCCGCGGTCTTCTTCAGGGATGTGGACGGTCTCGACCTCCTGCCCGTCGGCAAAGCGCAACAGCCATTTGCGGGTCCCGTCGACCGAGGCGAGGCTGCGCGACACGTCTGGCCGGCGCAATTCGTAATGCTCGGCGAGCCGGTCGCGAAACGCCTTCGACAGCGACGTCATCGGTGCGAAATCGGCCGCACCTCGATGATAGATCCAATGCCAAAGCTGGCGTGCGCGAAACGGCTCGGCGCCGAAAGCGGCCATTTCGGCCGCGAGCGCTTCGCGGCCGAGCCCAACCAGATTGCGGCGTGACATCTCGGTGGCAGTTTCGGTGGTCATTATCGACAGATATGGAAATGGCCCGGCGGCGATGCCATGACGGCGCTAACGCTTGATGCCGCAAGCCTTGTCGATCAGCGCCAGCGTTTGGCCAAAGCCGGACAAGGAATAGATGTCGGTTGTCGGCGCGCCTTTTTGCGGTGTGGCCTTGACAACCGCTTGCTTGCCTTTTGCCATCGCTTCGGTGATGGCCTTGTCGAGATCGGAGGTGCGCGACCAGGCGGTGTCGCCTTTGGTGAACAGGTCGAAATGGGCGCCATCGAGGTCGAGCGACGCGTCGCTGCCATCTTTGAGAGCGGCTCCTTCGGCAAAGCTCACGACGTTTGCCACATTTTCCTCGGGGCGGTGGGTGACCATCGCCACCGGCGGCCTGCGCCTCGATTTCGCCGGTTCGCTTTTCTGCGGGGCGCCGGCGAGATAGCACACCCTTCCGGATTTCTCCCGGTAGAGATAGGCGCTCCACGCGCCCGTGCCGCCGAGTCGCTGCACCGCGGTTTTGGCGGCGGCGAGCTTGGGCTCGGTGTTGGGCTCGGTGGGCTTTTTTTCCTTCTCCGCCGCCAGACCCGCCGGCGCCAGCGATAATGACAGCAGCAGCAACAAACCAAGCGGGCTTAGCCAAGATCTCGTCATGACCTTTCCATGGAAGTGTCCTCGGATACTAAAAACCCCGCTAGCCGGCGGGCGCGGCGCCCGCCTCGCGCAGGAAACAAAGCAAGTCGAGGGAGGGGGCGCGAATCCCGGCCTGCGACAGCAGCGCTGCCACCTCGCCGCGGCAACGGGCATGCTGGTCGAACAGGTGCGCGAGCACCAGGCGGAGCGGCGCCTCGTATCGGTCGCCGCGTCGGTTTCGATAGTAAAGCGGTTGATCCAGCGCCACCTCGGACAAACCGCCGACCAGATGACGCAGCCGCTCGTCTTCGGCAAGACATGCGACTCTAAGACCAATCAGGTCGGGGTAGAGGATTTGATTTTCGTCGAGCGGCGGCGGGGTGCGGCCCTCGATGCGCGCGATCCAGGTGCGGTCGACGACCATGATGTGGTGCAGGGTCGCGTGCAGCGAGCCAAAGGTCGATGCCCGCTCGCGCAAATAATCGGCAGCACTCAGCGGCTCGCAGGCCCGGTAGAGCCGCTGGTTGGCCCAGGCGCTGTGTTGCGCAAGAACCGCGAGATATTCGCTCGGCATCACGGCGCTCCCGGCGCAACGGCAACTTCCCGATACTAGCAGATTGCGCGGCCTGGCGCATGACCCTCCCCTCGCCCGGCGAAACCGGGCACAATATGGGGTGATGGACGAGATCACGATACGCCCGGCGAGATCGACCGACGCGCGCGCCGTTGCCCGGCTCGATGTCGAGACCTGGCGCTCGACCTATGCCGGGGTGCTGTCGACCAGCTATCTCGTCGGGTTGTCGCAGCGCCGGCGCGAGATCGGCTGGCGGATGGCGATCATGCGCGAGCCGCGCGACGTGCGCGTCGCGGTCGATGTCGCCGGCATGATCCGCGGCTTTGGCAGCTGCGGGCCGAGCCGCAGCGAACGGCACTTTCCGGGCGAGGTGTTTACGCTCTACGTCGCCCCTGACTGGCAGAATCGCGGGATCGGCCGGCGGATGCTGATTGCGCTGTTCCGGCGCCTAGCGGCGTCCGGTCTCGACGCCGCGATCGTATGGGTTCTGCGCGACAATCCCTCCCGCTTTTTTTACGAGCGGCTCGGCGGGCGCCTCGTCAGCCACAAACCGATCCCGATCGGCAACAGCCGGGTCGAGGCGCTCGCCTATGGCTGGCCCGATCTGCCGGCCTATCTCGCGGCGGTGTCGAGCGAGGACCGCGAGCCCGACGGCTGATCCTAGCGCCGCAACGGTCTGGGCCCGCCCGAGAGCGGCCGGATTACGCCGATGCCCGCGCGAGCGCGGCGCGCGGCTCCCGCGCCCGGAAGTGCGGGATCACCTCTTCGCCAAAGAGGCGAATGGTGTTGAGCACCTCCTGGTGCTGCGCCGGGCCGATCGCGCACAATAAAAACACCTCCTCGATGCCCAAGGCTTCGTAGATTTCGAGAAAGCGGATGCAGTCGGCCGGCGTGCCGACGCAGAATTTGGTGCCTTGCTCGCGCACCTCGTCTGGCGTCGGCTCGCCCGGATGCGGCCCGCTGGCGAGGCGCTGGTCACGCGCGTAGTAGCCCTGGTAATCGGGCGGCACCGTCGTCGGGTCGTAGTCGCGCCACACCAGGCGGGCGCGCTCGCGTTGCTGCTCGATGTACCAGCCGACGAGCTCGGTGCCGCGCTCGGCCGCAACCCGCGGGTCCGCGTGGCAGTAGCCCGCGGTCATCAGCGCCGCGCGCGGGGCGGGGGCGTCCGCGGCGGCCGGCACCGTCCGCAATGCGTCGCGGTACAGCGCCATCAGTTGCCGGACACGGTCCGGGCCGCCTTCGCTGCCGAACAGCCCACCCATCCCCAGGCTGCCGGTCAGGCGCGCCGTCTCGTCGCTGCCGCAGGCGGACCACAGCGGCGGGTGCGGCTGCTGCACCGGCTTCGGCAGGACCTCGCGGCGGGGAATCCGGTAGTAGGTCCCGTCATACGAGATCTCCTCCTGGGTCCAGATGCGCGGCAGCACGTCGGCAAACTCCTGCCACATGCCGCGGGTGTCCTGCAGGTCGGCTCCATAAGGGGTGAGCTGGTAGGGATAGCCGGTGCGGCCGAGCCCGACATCGACGCGCCCACGGCTCAGAATGTCGAGTGTGGCCATGCGCGCCGCCACGTGCAGCGGGTGGTGGATCGGTGCCAGGACGACGCCGACGCCGAGGCGGATGCGGCTGGTGCGCTGGCTCACCGCCGCAAGGGTCAGGTCGGGGGCGCTGTTGTGCGACCACACCGGGCGGAAGTGGTGCTCCGAGAACCAGACGCTCGAAAAGCCCATCTCCTCGGCGTACGGAATTTGCTCCAGGGCTTCGTGGATGCGCTGGGATTCGCTCGTCGGAGTCCAGGGCTTGGGAACCTGAATCTGATAGAACAGGCCGATTCGCATGGGACTGTCTCCTGTCGACCCGTTCGAATCCGGGTTACCCTAGTCGCCGAGGCGTGTCGCCAGCACCGCCGCCGGCCGTTGGCCCGCGGCGTATGTCGCCAAGGGCGTCAGCGCACCCGTCTCGCCGTCGACACGGTACGACGCCAGGCGGCCGGACGCCGTGCCCGCGGCGAAGACGAAACGGCCCGCAGGATCGAGAGCGAAGGCGCCGGGCACCGCTTCGGTCGGCACATGCCCGATGGGCGTCAGATGCCCGGTCGCGGCGTCGACCGCGAACCCCGCGATGCTGTTGTGGCCGCGGTTGGCGACATAGAGAAACTGCCCCGAAGGGGTGAGGTGGATCTGAGAACAAGTGTTCCGCGCGGTGAACCCGCCGGGCAGGCTCGTGATCGTCTGCGCGGCGGACAATGTTCCCGTCGCCCGGTCGAGCCGATAGCCGGTGACGCTGCAGCCCTGCTCGTTGGAGAAATAGACGATGTCACGGGTGGGATGAAAACAAAAGTGGCGCGGCCCGAGGCGCTCCGCCGGCTCGACCCGATACGGCGAGTTCGGGGTCAGGCGGCCGGTCTCCGCATTGAACCGGAACTGCATGATCACATTGGGGCCAGGGTTCTCCTTCGGCGGTTCCAGAACATTGTCGTTGAGGCGGGCGATATGCGGCACAAAGGCAAACCGGTTGGAGGGGTCGGTCGCTATGGCGTGGGCGCCGGTGGCGGTGCCCAGCCAGTCGAGGGATGGGGCGCCGACCGCGCCGTCCTCGCCGAGATGGTGAACCGCCACACCCCCGCCTTGATAATAGGCGGACAGCAAATACTTGCCGGTGCGGTCGGGGGCGAGAAACGTCGGCGCGTGCGTCGACGAGACCGTCCCGAGCAGCGTGAGCTCGCCGGTTCCGCGGTCGATCCGGAAGCTCGAAATCGCCGGCATGACGCGATGCCCGACATAGAGCGTGCGCCGGTCGGGGCTGATCGCCATCACCGACGGGCCGCCGGCAGCCGGCACCTCGGCCTGCGGGGTGAGCCGGCCGGTGTCGGCATCCAGGGTGAAGGCCGCGATCTTGTCCTCGTCTTGCAGGCAGATATACAGAGAGTGCGGCATCTTTTACCCTCCCTTGGTCCCGGTTTCGAGCGAGGCTGTCGCAGCACTCTACAACAATGCCCTCGAAAACGAAAACCGGCACCCGCCGAGCGGCCGGCCTCGGATGTCTACGAGCGAAAAATGAGGGGTGGCGCTGGAAAGTCGATCGACCGAAAAGAATTGCGACAGAGAGCTGCCCGATTTTGGCGAAGAGAAATTTCTTCACACGCCCTCGGCACGACAGCTCGAAGCAGGCGGCTGTTGCCGCGCCAACCTGGGAAGCCGCGCCCCGCTCAGGCGGCGAGGAAATCCCGGACGAGCCCCGCAAATTCGGCCGGTTGCTCCATCTCGGGCATGTGGCCGCAATTCTCGATGACGGCGAGCTGCGAGCGCGGGATGGCGCGCTGATAGATCTCGCCGCACTCGAGCGGCGTGATCGCATCCTCGCGTCCCCACACCAGCAATGTCGGCGTGCGGATTGCGGGTAAGAGATGACGCAAGGTGAGGCTGTGCATGTAAGGCTTCCACGCGATCCGGCAGGTCGTCTCGCGATGCTGCTCGACGAGATCGGCCTCTTCCGGCGTCCACTCCCTCCCCCAATAGCGCGTGAACTCCGCGGATTGGTCCGGCCGATGGAAGGCGCGCCGCAGTCCAGTCAATCCCCCTTCCAGGAAATAGTCGAAGATCTCGCCGTGCTCGGGCTTGATGCCCATCGCACCGACAAGCACCATCTTGTTGAAGAACTGGGGCGCCACGGTCGCGATCTCGGCCGCCACCCAGCCGCCCATCGAGCAGCCGACCACGTCTATCGGCGTGCGGAGATCGAGATCCCGCGCGAACCACGTCATCCAGGCGGCGAGATCGTGAACGCCCATGATCCAGTCCGGGCGGGTGGACCGGCCGTAGCCGGGAAGCGACGGGACAATCACGTCATAGCGTTCGGCAAGCTGCGCAAAGCTCTGGAGCCAGCCCGGCACGCCCAATTCGCCGTGGATCACCAAAAGCGGCGGGCCGCTGCCTTGGCGCCGCAGCTCGACCGTGATCCCGGCGGCGGCGATCAGCGGCGGCGGGTCGCTCATTGCGGCCACGGTGTCACCTCCTTTCCGGTGACGAGTGCCGATCGGTGCTCGCGCAGAGCCGGGATGACCTCTCTGCCGAGGAGTTCGATGCCGCGCATCGTTGCATCGTGGGGCTTCTTGCCTTCCCGCGCCCAAAAGGTCAGGTAGCCGGGATCGGTGCGGTCGATGATGTGCATGAATTTCTGGATGATGGTTTTGGGGCTGCCGGTTACAATCAGGCCGGCGCGAACGGCCGCCTCGTAGCTGCCTTCGGACATCCGCCGCTCCCTTGCCATGTTGCCGGTCTTGGCCTGTTTCGACATGTAGCCGGGCGGCGCCATCCATTCCGGATGCGGCCCGCCGCCGGTCGCGCCCGCGGAGCCGGTTCCGGCGGTCAGCGCCGAGGCCGCCACACCGCCGCTGCGGCCGATCACCGAGGCGCCGCCGTAATGGTGGCGGCCCATCTCGTAGGCTTCTTGGTCCGTGTCCATCACGCAGGTATGGATCAGATAGCCGAGGTGCTGTGGCGTCGGCGCCCACCCATCCTCTCGTGCCACCTCGTGGTAGATGTCGCGGCAGGTGGCGGTGGCGTCGAGGGCGCTGCCGAGGACGAGATAGGTGATGCGCTGCTTTGCCGCCCAGCGGATCGTCTCCGGGCTCAAGATGCCGGCCGCCCAGATCGGCGGGTGCGGCTTTTGCAGTGGCAACTGCCAAGGATTGACGACGCGCAGGTGATAGTGCTTGCCCTCCCAGCGGAAGGGGCCGGGCTCGGTCCAGGTCTTCTTGATCAGCGCGAAGGCTTCCTCGAAGCGCTCGCGGTTGTAGGCGGGATTGGCGTTGGTCGAGAGCTGCTCGATGCCGGTGCCGCGCACGAAACCCGAGATGATGCGGCCGCCCGAGATCAGATCGAGCATCGCGATCTCCTCGGCGACGCGCACCGGGTTGTCGTGGATCGGGAGCGGGTTGCCGATCAGCGCAATCGTGCCCTTGATGCGCTGACTGATCACCGCCGCCGAGATGTTTACGCTCTCCTGCATGGAGAGAACGTTGTTGTGGTGCTCGTTGCACACCGATCCGTCGAACCCCGTCTCGGACGCGTATTCGTGCTCGCGCAAAAACATTTGCCAGAGATCGCGAGCCTTCTCCCGGTCGAAAAGGCTGTTGGGCAGCATCAGCGCCGTGTAGCCGTAGCGCTCGAGGATATCGCTCGGATAGGCGTTGTAGCCCATTTCCGAGAAGAAGAAGAATTTGCGCGTCATCGCATGGCTCCCCGTCGCGCGGATGGCTCGACGAGTGTAGGCGCGCGACATTGGCGGCTCAACCTTGCCCGATCGCCGGCTTGCCCGATCGCCGGGCAACACCTTGGGGACAGCGCCGCACCCCCGAGAAAGCTCAATTCATTTCGATCGAGACGGTCAGCGCCCGACGGTCAGCGCCCAACGGTCAGCGCAGCCGGAAATAATGGACGCTGAACAACTCGGCCGGGTCGGTCCAGGTGTCGACCGGCCGGAATCCGGCGCGCGCCGCCAATGCGCGAAACTCGTCGACCGCGTATTTGTAGGAATATTCGGTGTGGATCAGTTCGCCCGCGGAAAAGCCGAAACGGCGCCCGGCGATCGTCGCCTGCTGGTCGGCGAGGCTGCGGATGTAGATTTCGACGCGCCCGTTGCTCTCGCTGTAAAACGCGAAGTGCTCGAACAGGTCGAGGTCGAGGTCGCCGTCGAGCTCGCGATTGATGCGCTCGAACAAGTTTAAATTGAAGGCAGCGGTCACGCCGGCCCGGTCGTTGTAGGCGGCTTCGAGAATGCGGGTGTCCTTCTTCAGGTCGACGCCGATCAGCATCTCGCCGCCGGGCCCGAGGATGCGCGCGCAGTTCGCCAGAAACCGCGCGGCGGCATCGGGTTCAAAATTGCCGATCGTCGAGCCGGGGAAAAACCCGACGCGCTTACCGGCGGGGCCGGGCAACGGCGGCAAGGCGAAAGGGCCGGTGTAGTCGGCGCAGACCGCGGTCACGGGCAATTCCGGAAAATCTTCGGCGAGCGACGCGGCGGCCTCGCGCAAATGCTCGCGTGAAATATCGACCGGGACATAGCCCGCCGGCCGGTCGAGCGCCTGCAATAGAATCCGCGCCTTATGGCTCGCGCCGCTGCCGAACTCGATAATCCGGGAATATACGCCCATCTGCGCCGCGATTTCGTCGGCGTTTTCTTCGAGAATCGCGATTTCGGTGCGAGTGGGATAGTATTCGGGCAGACGGCAAATCTCTTCGAACAGCGCCGAGCCGCGCTCGTCGTAAAAGAATTTGCACGGGATCGCCTTGCGCGGGCGGCCGAGGCCGTTCAGCACGGCGTCGCGGAAGCTTTCCTCACCCGGCGCCAGATCGTGAAAGGCAAAGCGTGCGTCGTCCCTCATCAACCGTCCTCCGCGAGCCGCAACCCGGCGAAAGCCCAGCGCGCCGAGGGCGGAAAGAAATTACGATAGCTCGCGCGCACATGCCCGGCCGGGGTGACGGCGGCACCGCCACGCAGCACCATCTGGTTGCACATGAACTTGCCGTTGTACTCGCCGACAGCGCCCGCGGCCGTGCGAAAGCGCGGATAGGGGATATAGGGGCTCGCCGTCCATTCCCAAACATCGCCGAACATCTGGCGCAGCCTAGGAGCCGCGCCCGCCGCGGGCATCGGCGCCGGGTCGGCGCACGGATGCAACTGGCTGCGGTCGGCGAAATTTCCCGCCACCGGCACACCCTCGGCGGCGAACTCCCATTCCGCCTCCGTCGGCAGCCGCTTGCCGGCCCATTTGGCAAAGGCATCGGCTTCGAAAAAGCTGACGTGACAAAGGGGTTCGGCCGGGTTCAGCCGACGCACGCCGCCGAGCGTAAAGATCGACCATCCGCTGTCGTCGCGACGCCAGTAGAGCGGCGCCTCCCAGCCTTCCGCGCACACCGTCGCCCAGCCGTCGGACAGCCAGAATTCCGGTTGCCGATAGCCGCCCGCCTCGATGAAGTCGAG
>DATKHX010000360.1:0-3095 GCA_035510075.1 Allostellaceae bacterium | reverse complement strand
ACCGGGGATCAGCTCGTAGCCCCAATTGCGCGTGTATTCGAACAAGCCGGGCATTGCCACCGCACCGTGGGCGCCGAGATGGATCGAGTTTTTAGGATCGACCACACCCTCTTCGGCGGCGCGCGTAAAGGTCGTGGCGTTGGTGAACTTGCTCTCGCCGTCATCGGGGTAGGTGTCGGTGTGCGCGTCGATGTGCAAGACGACGAGATCGGGGTGACGGCGATGCACTGCACGCAATTGCGGCAGCGTCACCGCGCCGTCGCCGCCCATCGTCACCGGGATCGCGGCCGCCTCGACGATCTGCGCGACCGCCGCCTCGATGTTCTCGAACGCCTCGGCGACATAGCCCGAGCGCAATTTGACATCGCCGTAGTCGACGAGCCCGAGGCCGGCTACCGGGTCGAAATCGCGCAATGGGGGCTCGTAGCGCCGCACCAGCCCCGAATGCTCGCGGATCGAGCTCGGACCCAGCCGCGCGCCGATGCGGGTCGGGTGAAACCCGCAATCGAACGGGATGCCGAGCACCGCGGCCTTGCTGGCCTTGAGGTCGTGCGAGGCGGCGACACCCATAAACGTGCCCACCGCCTCCACCACCGCGCGACCGCCCATCCCCGCCTCCTCGCACCGCCATTCGACCAATACTCGCGGCCGCCGCCAATGCCAATGGCGCTTTCGCTCGTGCTCGCGCATAGTAGCGCGGCGACTTATGGAGCATGCGACCGATGGACACGATCGAGAGCCGGCAGCAGCTGCGCGAAATCTACGGCGAGCCGATGGAGCGCGCGGTCAAAAAACAGCTGTCCCGGTTCGACCGGCATTGCCGCAACTTCATCGCGATGTCGCCGTTTCTGGTCGTCGCCTCGTCCGACCCGTCGGGCCGCTGTGACGCCTCACCCAAGGGCGACGCCCCCGGCTTTGTCCAGGTCGTCGACGACACGACCCTGTTGATCCCGGACCGGCTCGGCAACAACCGCATCGACACGCTCGGCAATTTGTTGGCGCGGCCCGGGATCGGACTGATCTTTTTTGTTCCGGGGATCAACGAAACCCTCCGGGTCAACGGCCGGGCGAGTGTTACGACCGACCCGGCACTGCTCGAACCGCTCGCGGTCAACGGCAAGGTGCCGAGAAGCGGCATCCTGGTAGCGGCCGAGGAGATCTATTTTCACTGCGGCAAGGCGCTGATCCGGTCCGATCTGTGGAACCCGGAAAAGCACGTCAAACGTGGCGCGTTCCCGCCGCTCGGCCGTGTCATCGCCGAGCAGGTCGGCGGCATGGACCCCGACGAAGCGGAGCGCCAAACCGCCGAAAGCTATCGTACCCGCCTCTACTGAGAATTCTGTACCGCCAAGGCCGCTCCGCCGATGAAAGGCTGCCCGTGCTCGCCAATATCCCCGCAACCCAAACGGTGATCGAGATCAAGCAGCCGGGCGGGCCGGAGGTGCTGGTGCCGGCGACAAGGCCGGTGCCGGAGCCCAAGGCGGGCGAGGTCCTGATCCGCATCGCCGCCGCCGGGGTTAACCGCGCCGACTGCCTACAGCGCATGGGCCGCTACCCGATGCCGCCCGGTGCACCCGACATCCCCGGCCTCGAATGCTCGGGCACGATCGTCAAGCTCGGCGAGCGCGTGACACAATGGCGCGAAGGCGACCAGGTCTGCGCGCTGCTGATCGGCGACGGCTACGGCGAATACGCCGCCGCCCCGGCCGTGCAGTGCCTGCCGATACCCGAAGGCGTGAGCCTGATCGACGCCGGCGGCCTGCCCGAGACCTTCTGCACGGTATGGACCAACGTCTTCGACCGCATCCGCCTGCAGGCCGGCGAAGTGTTTTTGCAGCAGGGCGGGTCGAGCGGCATCGGCATGACGGCGATCCAGCTCGCCAAGGCGTTCGGCGCCACGGTGCTGACGACCGCCGGCTCCGACGAGAAATGCCGCGCCTGCCGCGATTACGGCGCAGATCTCGCGATCAACTACCGCACCGAGGATTTCGTCGAGGTCGGCAAGGAGTTCACCAATGGCCGCGGCGTCGACGCGATCTTCGACATGGTGGGCGGCGACTACATTTCGCGCGAGCTCGATCTGTTGGCGCCCGAGGGGCGGCTGTGCTTTGTCGCCTTGATGCACGGTGCCAAGGTCGAGGCCGATTTCGGGCTGATCCAGCGCAAGCACCTGATCGTCACCGGCTCGACCCTGCGCCCACGCCCGATCGCGCAAAAGGCGGCGATCGTCGCGGCCTTGCAGGAGAAGGTGTGGCCACTGTGGGGAGCGGGTAAGTTGCGCACCTTTACCTATGAGCGATTCCCGCTCGCCGAAGCCGCCGAGGCCCACCGCCTGATGGAATCGAGCCGGCATATCGGCAAGATCCTGCTGGTCGCCTGATCGCCCTGGGCGGGAGATAACCCGCACGAAAGGGGCGCTGGGCAACACCCCGACCCTACTGCCGTTTCGCCATCCCGACGAAGGTGAGGGACCCATTGCAGACGTGGGCACCGGCCTTCCGGTGTGGCGCGGGCGGGGGTTGCACAAACAGCTACATGAACGTCCCGATTGCCGACACTGGAGATTACTTCGGGTAGGCTGCCGTTATCGGCTTCGTTGCATCGGGCGGCGGGCTGATCTGCGGTCGGCCGGGTCTTTAATTCTTAATGAGGCGCCCGATCTGATGGCAATCGACGGGCGCCTCACCGCCCCGCAACCAGGAAGACCCAAATGATCGAACGCAGACCCTTTACAAAGCTGGGCGGCGCGAACCACGGCTGGCTCGCCACCAAACACCATTTCTCGTTCGCCGATTACCAGGACCCGGACCGGATGCATTGGGGCCGGCTGCGGGTGTGGAACGACGACGAGATCGCTCCCGACAGCGGGTTTCCACCGCACCCCCACGCCGACATGGAGATCGTCACCTATGTCACCGAAGGGGCGGTTACCCACGAGGACAGCCTCGGCAACAAAGGCCGCACCGAAGCGGGTGACGTGCAGGTCATGAGCGCCGGCACCGGCATCCGCCACTCCGAATACAATCTCGAGCCGGAGACGACAAAGCTGTTCCAGATCTGGATTTTGCCGACCAAGCGCGGCGCGCCGCCGAGCT
>DATKHX010000359.1:0-7866 GCA_035510075.1 Allostellaceae bacterium | reverse complement strand
ACACCGAGATTGCGCCCCCGTTGCTGGTTCGTCCAGACGCGCTTTACGGAACTGGCCAGCTGCCGAAATTTGCCAGCGACCTCTTTGTTACCGTCACCACACTAGCGAATCCTGAGAGTGGTTCCCCAGTCGGCCCACCAGTTCCCAATTACTACTTGATCCCGACCGCTGAGGTGCCGCTGACCAACCTCGTCGCCGACGAGATCCTCGACGAGAGCCAGCTGCCGCTGCGATTTACCGCGTCGACGCCATGCTTTCGCTCCGAGGCCGGGGCGGCCGGCAAGGACACGCGCGGCATGATCCGCCAGCACCAGTTTATAAAAGTCGAGCTGGTCTCGGTGACGACGCCCGAGCAGTCGCCGGCCGAGCACGAGCGGATGACCGCCTGCGCCGAAGAGGTGCTGAAGCGGCTCGGCCTCGCTTATCGCGTGATGCTGCTGTCGGCGGGCGACATGGGGTTTGCCGCGCAGAAGACCTACGACATCGAGGTGTGGCTGCCGGGGCAGGGGACCTATCGCGAGATTTCGAGCTGCTCGAATTGCGGGGCGTTTCAGGCGCAGCGGATGAAGGCGCGCTATCGCCCGGCCGAGGGTAGGGGGACGCGCCCGGTGCATACTCTGAACGGCTCGGGGCTGGCAATCGGCCGCACCCTGATCGCAATCCTCGAAAACTATCAGCGCGAGGACGGCAGCGTGTCGATCCCGCCGGCGCTGCAGCCCTATCTCGGCGGACAGCAAATCATCGAGCGCCATGGTTGAGCCCGCCCCCGACCAGGGGCTCGTGCAGCGCAAGCTGCGGCTCTTGATGGAGTTGCGCCGCGCCGGCATCGCCGATGCGCGGGTGCTGGGCGCCATCGAGAAGACGCCGCGCGAGCGCTTTGTGCCGCCGGCCTTTGCCGACCAGGCTTACGAGAACATGGCCTTGCCGATCGATCACGGGCAGACGGTCAGCCAGCCCTATGTCGTGGCGCTGATGACCGAAAAGCTCGAAGTGGGCGAGCGCCACAACGTGCTCGAAATCGGCACCGGCTCGGGCTATCAGACCGCGATCCTGGCACGACTCGGCCGCCGCGTATTCACAATCGAGCGCCACCGCGAGTTGCTGCAGGTAGCCGAGGCGCGCCTCGACGCGTTGCGGCTGCGCAATATTGTGTTTCGATTCGGCGACGGGACCAAGGGCTGGCCCGAGCAGCGCCCCTATGACCGGGTCATCGTGACCGCCGCGGCGGCGGAGGCGCCGTCCGCCCTCATCGATGGGCTGGCGCCGGGCGGGGTGCTGGTGACGCCCGTCGGCGGCGATCGCCGCGACCAGCAGCTGGTCCGCATTCGCCGCACCGACGACGGCTTTCAAACCGAGGAGCTGGGCCTGGTGCGGTTCGTGCCGCTGATCGCCGGCCTGCCCCGCCAAGACGGCGCAAACGGTTGACATAGATCGGGCATAGAGTACCAAGGGTCGTTGCGGCTTGCGGTCGGGGGGCGCGCAGGGGGGAAGATGGAAAAAGACGATCGGCTGCGGCGGCGCGGATTGCGGGCCTCGGGCGCGCTGCTGCCGCTCGCGCTGCTGCTGGCGGGTTGCGGGCGGATGGAGGGGCCGGCGCCGCTCGTCAGCGGCGGGCTGCCGCCACCGCCGCCGGTGCAGGTCACCGTAGAGCGCGGTCAGACTCTTTCGGGCATCGCCCGCGCCTACCACGTTCCGATGAGCGCTTTGGCTGAGGCGAATCGCCTGTCGCCGCCGTATCTGATCCGCGTCGGACAGGCGCTGATCATCCCAGGCAGCGGCGAGGCGCCCCCCTACGGGCCGGCGGTGGCGATGACCGAGCCCATGCCGCCGTCATCCCCGTATGCGCCGCCGCCGGGCCCTGCAACGCCGCCGCCGCCAACGCCGCCGCCTTCGACATCGCGGCAGCCGGTTTCGCTCGACCGCCCGCCACCGGTTTCCGCGGCGCGGCCGCTCGCCGCCCAGCCGCCGGCGGCGCTGACACTACCGCCCTCCAATCCCGCCGCGGCGCCGGCCCCGCCTGGGGCTCCTTCGGAAGCGCCGACAGCCGAGACCCTCCCGCCGCCGGCAGGGCGCGCCCCATCGCCTGGTGCGTCAGCGGCACGACCGGCGCCCGCAGCACCCGGCCCGACGGCCGCGGCCGAGCCGCCGCCCCCGCCGCGCGCCGGCGGCACCTTTCTGTGGCCGGTGCGCGGCCGCGTGCTGGAGGGCTATGGCGCCGGTCCGGATGGCACCCACAATGACGGCATCAACATCGCCGCGCCACGCGGTGCGGCCGTGCAGGCGACCGATGGCGGGGTTGTGGCTTATGCCGGGAACGAGCTGCGCGGCTATGGCAATCTGGTTCTGATCAAGCATTCGAACGGCTGGATTTCAGCCTATGCGCATTGCGACCTGATCCTGGTCAAAACCGGCCAAAAAGTCGCTCGCGGCCAGGTCATCGCCCGCGTTGGTGCGACCGGCAACGTCACCGAGCCGCAGCTTCATTTCGAGCTGCGCCGCGGCAAAAAGCCGGTCGACCCGCGCGGCTATCTGACGCCGCAATCGACCGCGGCGACCAAGGACGCGCATGCGAGCTGAGGCGGCCGAGCCAAGGGGCCGAGCCGGGGGCGGCAACCGCTCAGGCGAGCGGCTTGCCGAGGCGGCCGGCAAGGTCCTGGATGAATTGCCAGGCGACACGGCCCGAACGCGAGCCCCGAGTGATCGACCACTCGTTGGCCTCGGCCCTGAGCTCATCGGCCGGCAATTCGAGACGGTAGCGCTCGGCATAGCCGCGCACGATCGCGTGGTAGGTGTCCTGGTCGACATTGTGAAAGCCGAGCCACAGGCCGAACCGATCCGACAGCGACACCTGCTCCTCGACCGCCTCGGCCGGGTTGACCGCAGTCGAGCGCTCGTTGTCGATCATGTCGCGCGGCATCAGGTGGCGGCGGTTCGAGGTAGCATAAAGGACGACGTTCTCGGGGCGCCCCTCGATGCCGCCTTCGAGCACCGCCTTCAGCGATTTGAAGCTGGTGTCGTGCCGGTCGAAGGAGAGGTCGTCGCAAAACAACAGGCAGCGACGCGGGCAACGCCGCACCAGCGACAAAAGATATGGCAGGCTCGGAATGTCTTCGCGATGGATTTCGACGAGGGCGAGCGCGCGCGGCCGCTCCGCGTTGACCGCGGCGTGAGCGGCCTTGACGAGCGAGCTCTTGCCGGTGCCGCGGGCACCCCACAGCAGCACGTTGTTGGCCGGAAGCCCGGCAGCGAAACGGCGGGTGTTTTCGATCAGGATGTCGCGGACGCGGTCGATCCCGCGCAACAACCCGATCTCGATGCGATTGACCTCGCCGACCGGTTCGAGCCGGCAACGGTCGGCATGCCACACAAAGGCGTCGGCGCCGGCGAAGTCGACCGGCGGCTCCGGCGCCGGGGCGAGGCGTTCGAGGGCGGCGGCGACCCGCTTTAGCAACGGCAGCAAATCGGGATCGAAATCGGTCATCGGCACCCAAGAAACTTCGGGCAGCTGCATTCGAAGCAGCTGCATTCGAAAAGGCGCGGACGCTATCACAGGCGCGCAGCACGGGAAATGCGCGGGACACCCCGCCCATTGCTCTTTAACCGGGCATCGCGTACCTATCGCTGCGCCGAGCGGCCCGATTGATCCGCTGCTGCCGGCGTGCGCGCCCCCTCGTGTCGACGCGGCGCATGGTCTCGAGGCTCGATGCCGATGCTGATCTCCACCGCCTATGCCCAGGGAACCGGCTTGTCGGGGTTGTTCGACAATCAAAGCGCGATGTTGCAGTTTTTGCCGCTGGTGCTGATCTTCGTCGTCTTCTATTTCCTGCTGATCCGCCCGCAGCAGAGGAAGGCGAAGGAGCACCGGGCGACGCTCGAATCCTTGCGGCGCGGCGACCGGGTGGTGACCGGGGGCGGCATCATCGGGACGGTCGTGCGGGTCGACGGCCCCGAGGAGGTCAGCGTCGACATCGCCGACGGGGTGCGGGTGCGGGTGGTGCGCAGCACGATTACGAACGTGCTCGCCAAGCCCGATCCGGCGGCCGCGCGCGAGGCCGCGAGGCAAAAGGAGCAATCTCGCGCCAAGGCGGAAACCAAGGAGTGACCCAGTCGGCCCCAAAAACGACGCCGGACGGCAAATCGTCGAAATCGAATGGATGCGCGCGGCGCAAATCGGCGTTATGGGCCGGCAGGCGAATAATCCCCGCGCCGGAGCGGAGTGTATCAGTGCACAGTCGAAGAGCAGTTCTCGGGGCCGCGCTGGCGGCGCTGGCCTACCCGCTGGGCGCCGCGGTGGCGCAGCCGGCCAATCCGGCCGGGCCGCCGCCCTCGGGCAACCCGCCGCCCCCCGCGCCGGGCAACCCGCCGCCCCCCACGCCGGGCGGATCGCCATCCGCGGGCGGACCGCCGCCCGGCGGGCCGCGACCCGGCGGGCCGCCGACCACCGGGCCGGCGCCGCGTCACCGGCCGCCGCCGCCACCGCCGCGGCACGAGGCGCGGCCGCCCCGTCCGAGAGGGGCTTATCACTGGCATTGGGCCGGCGGACACTGGCGTTGGAACGGCTATCGGTGGGTCTGGGCCGCGGGGCACTGGCGGCACTGAGCCCACCCCGGAACATCGGGTCGGCGGCGTCTGCTGCGGGCCCACGGAAATTAGAGAATGCTCTATTTCGCCAACTGGAAGATCCTGCTGATTTGCGCGATCTGCGCGCTCGGCGTGCTGCTGTCGGCGCCCAACCTGGTGAGCCCGGCGGTGCTCGACCAGCTGCCGAGCTTTGTGCCCCACAAGCAGGTCGCGCTCGGCCTCGATCTGCGCGGCGGATCCTATCTGCTGCTCGAAGTCGATGTCGCAGCAGCTCAGCGCGAACGGCTCAATTCACTCGTCGACAATGTGCGCAACGCGCTGCTCGACGCCAACATCGGCTATACGGGCCTGGCGGTCAAAGACGATGCGATCGTATTCAAGATCCGCCAGCCCGAACGGATCGACGACGCGCGCCAGGCTCTGGCCAAGATCGACCCGGACCTCGCCGTCAACATCGCGCCGGACGGAACGGGCACGTTGCGCTTTAGCGCCGTCGCGACCGAAACGCGCCGTCAGCAGGCGGTCGACCAGTCTATCGAGATCATCCGCCGGCGCATCGACGAAACCGGTACCAAAGAGCCGACGATCGAGCGCGAGGGGCAAGACCGCATCCTGGTGCAGCTGCCGGGCGTCGACAATCCCGAGCACGTGAAGGCGCTGTTGGGCCGCACCGCCAAGTTGACCTTTCAGCTGGTCGACACCGGTGCCTCGCTCGAGGAAGCGCGCAGCGGCCATCTGCCGCTTGGCGACGAAATCCTGCCGGGCTCGGACACCAACGCGGTGCGGGTCGGCCCGAGCGCCTATGTGGTGCGCAAACGGGTGATGGTCGGCGGCGACATGCTGGTCGACGCGCAGCCGAATTTTCAGAACAACGAGCCGGTCGTCAGCTTCCGGTTCGACGCCGAGGGTGCCAGGCGGTTCGGCGACGCCACCCGCGAGAATGTCGGCAAGCCGTTTGCGATCGTCCTCGACAACAAGGTGATCAGCGCGCCCGTCATCCGTGAGGCGATCCTCGGCGGCTCGGGCATCATCTCGGGCAGCTTTACGGTGCAGTCGGCGAGCGATCTCGCCTTGCTGCTGCGCGCCGGGGCACTGCCGGCGCCGATCACGATCCTCGAGGAGCGCACCGTCGGCCCCGGCCTCGGCGCCGATTCGATCCGCGCCGGAACCACCGCCTGCGTCGTCGGGGTAGCGCTCGTCGTCGCCTTTATGATCCTGTTCTACGGCCTCTTCGGGGTGTTCGCGGACATAGCGCTGTTCTTCAATTTGTGCCTGATGCTCGGCAGCCTGTCGTTGCTCGGCGCCACCCTGACTCTGCCGGGCATCGCCGGCATCGCCTTGACGATGGGCATGGCGGTCGACGCCAACGTGCTGATCTACGAGCGCATCCGCGAAGAGGTGCGGGCCGGCCGCACGATCCTCTCGGCGCTCGACGCCGGGTTCAAGCGCGCCTTCGGGACGATCCTCGACAGCCATATAACGACGCTCGTCGCCGGAGCGCTGATGTTTTGGCTGGGCTCGGGCCCGGTCAAAGGTTTTGCCGTGACCCTGAGCATCGGCGTGTTGACCTCGCTGTTTTCGGCGATTCTGGTCACCCGGCTGCAGATCGTCACCTGGGCGCGCCGCTGGAGACCACGGGCGATACCGATTTGACCGGACATTACCTTGCTGTGACCGCGCAATGTTGAGACCGCTAATCGTCATTCGGCGCACGCCGAAGATCGACTTTATGAGATGGCACAAGCTCGGCTTTGCCTTTTCGGCGTTGCTGACCCTGTCCTCGATCGGCCTGTTTCTCACCGTCGGGCTGAATTACGGGATCGATTTCGTCGGCGGCACCTTGATGGAGGTGCGGGTCAAGCCTGGCCCGGCCAATCTTGCCGAGATGCGGCAAAAGCTCGATGCGCTCCATCTGGGCGACGTCTCGCTGCAAGGTTTCGGCCCGCCGACCGACGTCTTGATCCGGCTGCCGCGTCAACCCGGCGGCGACGCCGCGCAGCAAAAGGCGGTCGAATCGGCGCGCACGGCATTGGGGCCGGGCATCGACTATCGTCGGATCGAGGTCGTCGGCCCCAGCGTCGGGGCCGAGCTGATCCGCGCCGGCGTCACCGCGACGGCACTGGCGCTCGTCGCGATCGCGCTCTATATCGGCTTCCGCTTCGAGTGGCAGTTTGGCGTCGGCGGGATGATCTCGACTTTGCACGACGTGGTGACAACGGTCGGGGTCTTTGCGTTGTTTCATCTCGAATTCGACCTGACGACCCTGGCGGCAATCCTCACCGTCGCCGGGTATTCGGTCAACGACACGGTCGTGATCTACGACCGGGTGCGCGAGTCGCTGCGCAAATATCCACGCATGCCGCTGGGCGAACTGATCAACCTGGCGCTGAACGAGACCTTGTCGCGGACGATCCTGACCGTCAGCACCGTGGCGCTGGCCGTGCTGTCGCTGCTGTTCCTCGGCGGCGAGGTGTTGCGCGGGTTCAGCATCGCGATGCTGTGGGGTGTCGTGATCGGCACCTATTCGTCGCTGTTCATCGCCGCGCCCGTTCTCTATTACGTCAGGCCGAACCGGGCCGCGATCGCGCGTTCGGGCGGGACCGTCGCGGCGCCGGCGTCACGGGCGCGCTAGCCGTTGGCGAGGCGGCGATGGATCTGACCCCCGTCGTCCCGGCCGGCCGCCAGGTCATCGAGCGCTACGGGCCGAGCGGGTTTCGCGTTACTGGCGTGATCTGGCGCGGCTCGGTTCTGGTCTTTCCCGATCTGACCCTGCCGTGGGCGGCGGTTGCGCCAGCGGCGGTCACCGCCGAAAGCTTGCTGCCGGTCGTCGAGCATGGCGGCGTTCAGATTGTGCTGCTCGGGCTCGGCAGTCGAATGCCGACGATAAGCCGCGAGCTGCGCGGGGCGCTGCGGCAAGCGGGCATCTCCCTCGAGCCGATGGACACCGGTGCTGCCTGCCGCACCTACAATTTGCTCGTCGCGGAGGACCGCCGCGTCGCGGCGGCACTGATCCCGCCCATCTGAGGTTGCGCGGATATCGAGCCGCCCGGCTCGAAATGAATTCCGTCGGATCAGCGGCTGACCAATCCTCATCGCCGTTCCCGCTAAAGCGCAGGGCTGTCTGGGGAAAACAAATGGAGTGGAGTACTCATCGACAACCACGACCTTATATCGTCTTGGCCGGGCTTGACCCGGCCATCCACGCCTTCGCGGCACGCCGCAGCGCTCGTTGCGGCTCCGTGGATGCCCGGATCAAGTCCGGGCAAGACGGGTCTTGGTTGCGCT
>DATKHX010000358.1:0-11298 GCA_035510075.1 Allostellaceae bacterium | reverse complement strand
GGCAAGATAGTAGAGGGTTGCGGCAACCTCGGTCAGCGGCCGGCCGTCGATCAGCAGGGTCGGGACCTTGCCCTCGGGGTTGATCGCCAGGTAGTCGGGTGCGTGCTGCTCGCGCTTGGTGAAGGACAACGGCTTCGCCTCGAACGCCACGCCGATCTCGTGCAACGCGATATGCGTCGCCATCGCGCTCGATCCCGGCGAAAAATACAAGGTCAGCATTAACAACTCCTACTCGCTTTCTCAGTCCGATCCGGAACGTCCAGTACCTTGTCATTTATCATTCGTCGCCCCCGCGCAAGCCGGGGGTCCAGGGTAACAGTCGAGGCATTGGCGGTGGATTCCCGCTTTCGCGGGAATGACGAAAATGGAGATGCGTCGCGTATCAGGCGGCGGCCGCAGCTTCGCGCCGCGACGCGGCGAATTGCGGCATGATCTTCTCGCACATCAGCCGCATCGCATTGACGACGTTGTCGTGCGGGATCAGCCCGCCGCAATTCAATTCGGCGAGGATGCCGCTCAACCCGATCTCGGCTTGCAATGCTTTGAGCTTCTCGGCGATCGTGTTCGGCGTGCCGATCAGCACATTGGCGCCCAACGCCTCGTCATAGGTGCGGCGGCGCAGATCGTGAACCCGCCGCATGCGCCGTTCGGCGGTGACGGGGTCGACCAGTTTCGCGGCACCCTCCAGCAAATTCGCCTGCTCGTGGTAGAAGTGCATGATGCTGGCTTTGGGCTCGGCGCGGGCACGCTCCTCGGTTTCGGCGATATAGGTCGGGGCCGAGACAAACACCTCACCGCGCCCGGGATGGCCCGCCGCCTCCCAGGCGTCGTGATAGGCGCGGATCTGCGCCGCGAGGTCGGACCAGCTGGTGTGACGCACCGAGGCAAAGACCGGGACGCCGCGCCGGCCAATCGCCGGAAAGGTGTCGGGCGTGCTGGCGGCGATGCGGATCGGCGGCGTCGGCCTCTGGTAGGGCTTCGGCACCAGGCTAACGTCTTTGAAACGGTGATAGTCGCCTTCGTAAGAAAATGTCGGCTCGGTCCAGGCGCGCTGGATCACGTCGAGGATCTCGCGAAATCGCGCCTGGCTTTCGGCATAGGGCACGCCGTAAGCCTCATAGGTCTGCGCCACGCCACTGCGCCCGACGCCGAAAATCAGCCGCCCGTGGCTGAGCTGGTCGACGGTCGCGGCCTCCTCGGCGAGGCGCAATGGGTGGCACAACGGCAATACTTGCACCGCGATCCCGATCTTGATCCGCTTGGTGCGGGCGGCAATCGCGCTCGCGATGCTGAGCGGCGCCGACAATAGCGACCGGCGCGGCTCGAAATGGAGCTCGGCCAGCCACATCACGTCGAGTCCGAGGCGCTCGGCCGCGTCGACCTGTTCCATGGCCTCGTCAAAAGCCTCGCTCTCGGATCGACCCGGGAGTGACGGAAACTCGTGGAACATTCCGAATTCCATGACCTGATCTCGCTCGTTGTGCCATAACCCGATGGTCAGCCTAGCCAAGCTCGACCGCTCAAGCCAAGCCGCATCGCTCGCCCCCTTTGCCGGCCGCGTCGATAATGCGAAGCTCCGTGCAGCATCGGCAACCGCAAGACAAAGGAGAAAGACGATGGAGCTCGGCTATATCGGCTTGGGCAATATGGGCGGCGCCTTGGCGCGGCGGCTGTTGCGCGAGCACAAGATGCGCGTCTTCGATCTGCGGCCGGAGGTTGTGGCGCGCTTTGCCGACGCCGGCGCGGTGCCGACGCAGAGCGCCCAGGCACTCGCCCGCGAGAGCGACATGGTGATGACCTGCCTGCCGACCTCGGCCGAGGTGCGCGATGTGTTGTTCGGCGACGGCCGGGTCGCGGAGGTGCTGCGCCCCGGGCAGATTTTCGCCGACATGACGACGGGCGACCCGAACGAGACCCGCGAGATGGCGGCGCGGCTCGCCGAGAAGGGGGTGCAGATGATCGACGCGCCGGTCAGCGGCGGCCCGCATGGCGCCAATGCCGGGACGATCGCGATCATGGTCGGCGCGCCGGCCGAAATCTTTGTCAAGGTGAAGCCGGTGTTCGAGACGATCAGCCCCAACATCTTCCACACCGGCGATGTCGGCACCGGGCATGTCATGAAGCTCGTCAACAACGTGATCAGCGCCGGCGTGCGGGCGGTCACCTTCGAGGCATTGGCGATGGGCATCAAGAATGGGCTCAGCCTCGAAACCTGCACCGCCGTCCTGCAAAAGGGCAGCGGCCGCAGTGCGGCCACCGAATTGGCGCTCCCCAAATTGCTGAAAAACGATTTTACGGTCAGCTTCACCTTGGCGTTGATGCACAAGGACGTGCGGCTTGCGACCAAGCTCGGTCAGGACAGCGCCACCCCGATGGTCTTGGCCAATGTCGTGCGGGAATTGTTCCAGACCGTGATCAACGAGCACGGCGCCGACCAGGACACCCAGACCCTCGTCAAATTGTTCGAGCGCACCGGCAACGTCGCCATCACGCCAAAAGGCTGAGACATCGCCGAAATTCTCGTCGCCGCCGCGAAAGCGGGGATCCAGAGCCTGCCCCTGGCCTGAACAGGGGGCAAGCGTCGCGGCCTTCGCCCCCCTGGGGTCCCGCTTTCGCGGGAATGACGAAACATAGCAAAACAGGAGGAGAGGATGCGCTTTACCGACCGGGTTGCGATCATCACCGCCGCGGCGAGCGGGATCGGCCGCGCCACCGCCGACATCATGGCGCGCGAGGGTGCCGTCGTGGTCGCCGTCGACATCGACGAGGGCCGGCTCGACGACACCGTCGGCGCGCTGCGCTCCGCCGGTGGCCGCGCGCATGCAAGACGCACCGACGTGCTCGACGCCGCCAAGGTCGACGCCGTCGCCGCCTCGGTGGCACAGGAGTTCGGCGCGATCGACATTCTCGTCAACGCCGTCGGCGGCAGCACGATCATCCCGCATCCGTCAGCCGAAATGGATCAACTGACCTTCGCCGAATGGCAGCGGCTGATCGCCTTCAATCTCGACGGCACGTTCCTCTTTTGCCATGCCGTAGCACCGATCATGAAGCGCCAGCGCCGCGGCAAGATCGTCAACCTCTCGTCGATCGCCGGCCGCGGGCTGAGCGGGTCTAGCAGCGCCGCTTACGCCGCCGCCAAGGGCGGCATTATCGCCTTCACCCGCAAGATCGCCTTCGAGCTCGGCCCCTACGGCATCAACGTCAACGCGATCGCACCGAGCCGCACCCTGACCGAGCGCATCCGCCCGCGCTGGGAGCAACAAAGCCCCGAAGACCAGGCCGCCGAAATCGAGCGCACGCCGTTGCGCCGCATCGCCGAGGCCGCCGATCAGGCCAAGGTGATTTGCTTTCTCGCATCGAGCGACGCCGATTTCGTCACCGGCGTCACGATCGACGTGACTGGCGGCAACTGAGCCTCTGTCGAAGCTGACCGAGGCGACTGCAGTACACCATCAATCACAGGAGAATGCGCCGTGACCATCATGCATGATAAAATTGCGAGCAGGCGCCGGTCCTCGCGCCCAACGGCCCATCTTGCTCCAATGATTGTCGCGGCCTTCCTGGGCCTTGCCGCCTGCCAGACGGTAACGCTGCCGTCTTCGGACCCGAACCCGCCATCGCTGACTTGGAGCTTCGGCAATATCGCGACCAAAGTGAACTACAGTGCTGGCGGCGGCAGTCCCAGTAGTCCGGCGACAGTTCTGGGCACTATCGGAGCCGACTATAATATGGGTGTGCAGGCGAACAACCCGGGAGGTGTCCAATCGGTTTCGCTGACTGGGAGCGGGATGGCCATATGCAACGGGAACAGCAGCACTGCCCCCTATACGCAAGCGCATCCGTTCGTCTTCACGATCCCGCCCCAGTCCTATACCTACCCGGTCCAAAGCAACAATCAGGTTCTCACTCAGGAGAACGTCGTCTACACGTTCAGCTGGGCAAACGGGCCGACGATGCCGGCTTACGCCGCCTGCGGCGGCCTCGTCCCGCTCGCCGCAAACGTGACCTACACCGCCTAGGCCAGCAACTATTACGGAGTGACGGGTCAGTCAGCGGTGAAGGTGATCACGTGCGACGCGTCCCACGGTTGCACGATGCCTAATTTTTGATGCTGCAAAATCTGCTCAGTGGCTGAACCAGCCGGAAGGGTAATCTCGGTTCGGCGACAGCTCAGGCGTCGCCCGTCGCCCGGCTTCCCTGCCGTTCGGGCGCGTGCTGGTCAAAACCCCGCCTCGCAACTCGACTCCTGGCACAGCCCAGCCCCGCGCTGCGGGGGATTGTCGAGCGGCGCAAAAATACGCAATGCTGCGCTGTGGTGGCGCGCGCTGGGGAGATCGCACGAAGATGAACATCGACAAAGCCGTCAACATCGAAGATCTGCATCGCATGGCGAAGCGGCGGCTGCCGAAAATCGCCTTCGATTTCATCGAAGGCGGCCTCGAGGACGAACGCGGCCTCGAAACCAACACCTCGGCCTTTCACAAGCACCAGCTGCTGCCGCGCTACCTCGTCGACGTGTCGACGCGCGACCAGTCAAAGACGATTTTTGGCCAGACTTTTTCGAGCCCGTTCGGGATCTCGCCGACCGGCGGCGCGGGGCTCTTCCGCTACCATGCCGATTTGATGCTGGCCGAGGCCGCGCGCGACGCGAACATCCCGTACATCATGTCGGGTGCGAGCAACGATTCGATCGAAGCGGCGGCCAAGGTTGCGCCGAAAAATCACTGGTATCAGCTTTATGCCGCGCGCGATCCGGCGATCAACGCCGATTTGATCCGGCGCACCGCCGATGCCGGACTCGGCGCCTTGGTGCTGACCGTCGATACCCCGGTGGGATCGAAGCGCGAGCGCAACATCCGTAACGGCTTTGCCAACATTCGCGGCGGCTTGTTTCAGGCGTTGAGCCTGAAGCCGTCGATATTGGCCGAAGCGCTGACCCATCCCGGCTGGATCGTCGAATATTTGAAGCGCGGCGGCGGCACCCCGATGCTGGGCAACTGGCAGCCCTACGCGCCGGCGGGCTCGGATGCCGAAGGGGTCTACAAGCACGCCTCCTCGGTGCGCCCGTTCAACGCGCAGACCTGGCGCGATCTCGAGACCTACCGCAAGCTGTTCCCGCGCGCCCTCGTCGTCAAAGGCATCATGAGCCCGGCCGACGCGCTGCGCTGCGTCGAAATTGGATGCGACGGCATCCTCGTGTCCAACCACGGCGGGCGTCAGCTCGACCAGGCGCCGGGCTCGCTCGACGTGTTGCCGGCGATCAAGGCCGCGGTTGGCGACAAGCTGACCCTGCTGCTCGACAGCGGGGTGCGCCGCGGCGCCGACATCCTGATCGCACTCTGCCTCGGCGCCGATTTCTGCTTTATGGGGCGCCCGACCCTCTATGGCGCCGCCGCCGGCGGACTGCCCGGCGTCAAAAAGGCGATCGACATCTTCGTCAACGAGATCGACCTCGTCATGGGCCAGATCGGCTGCCCGAGCCTTGATCAGCTCGGCCCCGATTTCCTGTGGCACGACGATTGGCAGAAGAACCGCTGACCCTCTAAATCCAACGCCCAGCGGATTTGGCCCGGAATACTCGGAAGGCTGGTGACTTGGCTGCCGCGCCCTGAGCGGCCTTCCCGCTTGTCTTTCTGGCAGCCGCGGATGCCCTCGACTGATGGCTATCCGATGGCTATCTTCGCGAGATGAGCATTCACAGCGTCGCCGAAGCCAAGAACCAGCTGTCGAAGCTGATCGATCGCGCTCTCAAGGGCGAGGGTGTCGTCATCACCCGTCGCGGCGAGCCGGTCGTCGAGTTGAAGCCCGTTAAGCCGGCGCCGCGCCCGATTACGGAGGCCGACATCGAATGGCTCCGTGCCAACCTCGTTGGGCGGAAGATGCCCAAGACTGATGCCGGTCAACTTGTGAGCGATATGCGGGACGAAGGCGAAAAGTGAGCCTTTATCTCGACGCGAGTGTCCTTGTCGCCCTGTTTGTGATCGACCCGGCCAGCGCGCGCGCCGCGGCGTTTTTGGCATCCCATCCGACAATTATTCTCGTCAGCGATTTTGGCGCGGCGGAGTTCTCGTCGGCGCTAGCCCGGCGGGTGCGGATGCACGACCTCACCCGCGGGGATGCGCTACTCGCGTTCGAGCACTTCGACACCTGGACAACCCGGGCCGCCGGCCGTCGGGAGCTTACGACGGCCGATATCGAGGTGGCCGATCAGATTTTGCGACGTCTCGATGTCAACCTTTGCACGCCTGACGCACTGCACATCGCCATCGCCCAGCGGTTCGACGCAACTCTCGTCACGTTGGATCGAGGCATGGCATCCGCCGCCCGCGCGCTCGGCATGGCGGTCGCAACGCCGTGTCCGGTTGTCGGCTGCACTTGAAATCAGCATTGTCGCTTCGATTGGCGCCGTTTCAGCGAGCACCCGAGGCAATCCGGATCGACCAAGCGGTCAATATCGAAGATCTGCCCGAGATGGCGAAGCGGCCGCTGCCGAAAATCGCCACGCACAACCGTGATACGGCGATTTCTTCACAGCCTTGAAAGCGGGCGGCCAAGTCAACAATCGGGCCTAAGCCCCGGCTTCCCGCTTTCACCGGAATGACGAATAATAGCGGAACGCCATCCCGCCGGAGGTCGACGAAGCATGAAACTCGAACACGCGATCAACATCGAAGACCTGCATCGGATGGCCAAGCGCAAGCTGCCGAAGATCATGTTCGACTATATCGAAGGGGGCGTCGAGGACGAGCTCGGCCTGGAGCGCAACCGCGCTGCCTTTCACAAGCATCAATTATTGCCGCGCTATCTCGTCGACGTGTCGGTGCGCGACCAGTCGACGACCGTGTTCGGCCATGCCTATTCGAGCCCGTTCGGCATCTCGCCGACCGGCGGCGTCGGGCTCTATCAAAGGCGGGGCGGCGAGATGTTGCTGGCGCAAGCGGCGGCCGACGCCAACATCCCCTACATCATGTCGGGCGGCAGCAACGCCTCGATGGAAGAGGCGGTCAAGGTCGCGCCGAATAACACCTGGTTCCAGCTCTATGCCGCAAAGGATCGCGATCTGACCGACGCGCTGATCGGCCGGGCGCGCGACAGCGGGGTCGGCGCGCTGGTGCTGACCGTCGATGTGCCAGTGCATCCCAAGCGCGAGCGCAACTGGCGCAACGGCTTTGCCACAGTGCGCAATGGCGGCATCCTGGAGGCGCTGAAGCTGAAGCCGTCGATCCTGCTGGAGGCGATGACCCATCCCGCCTGGGTCGCCGATTATGTCCGGCACGGCGGCGCGCCGACCCTGGGGAACTGGGCGCCGCATGCCGGCGAGGGGGCCAGCAAGGCCGACGCGATCCACCTCGGCCGCACCCAAACGCCGGCGGCAGCGCAGACCTGGCGCGACCTCGAACGCTACCGGCGGCTGTTTCCGGGTCCACTCGTCGTCAAGGGCATCCTCAACCCGGCCGATGCGATCCGCGCCGCCGAGATCGGCTGCAACGGGGTCATCGTGTCGAACCATGGCGGCCGGCAGCTCGACCAGGCGCCGGCCTCGCTCGACGCCCTGCCGGCAATCAAGGCGGCGGTCGGCGACAAGCTGACGGTCATGCTCGACAGCGGCGTGCGCCGCGGCGCGGACATCCTGGTTGCGTTCTGTCTCGGCGCGCAATTCGTTTTTTTTGGCCGGCCCACTCTTTACGGCGCGGTAGCCGGCGGGCTGCCAGGGGTCAAGAAGGCGGTCGACATCTTCCGCGGCGAAATCGACCTCGTCATGGGTCAGATCGGCTGCCCGAGCCTCGACCAGCTCGGCCCCGATTTCCTGTGGCGCGACGACTGGACCCGCAACCGCTGAGACGGCTGCTCAGCCGGCGGCCGCGTGCTCCGAAGTCGCCGGTGCGCCGGTCAGGTCGCGATCGATCTCCTCGATCGTGCGGCCGCGCGTCTCGAAGCCGATGAAGAGCGCCGCCACGACCCCGAGGACAGACCAGGCGGCGAAGTAGTTCATGGCCGGGATCAGCACCGCGACTGTCGCTTGCGGGCTGACCAAATTGGACGACCCGGCGATCAGCGCCAGCCCTGCCGGGCCGATGAACTTGCCGAGATTGCCGGCGCCATAAGCGAGCCCGAGACCGCTGCCGCGCAGCCGGGCCGGCCAGATCTCCGCCATGTAGGGTCCGATGATCGAATAGCTGCCGCTGCCGAAAAACTGCTGCACCATGATCATCAGGTAGAACACCGACACGCCGCCGAGCGACAAATTGTTCCAATACCCGGCGAGCGAAAAGGCCACTCCCGCAATCGCGCAGGTCAGCGCGATCGACGCGCGGCGCCCCATCGCGTCCGAGATCCACGAGCAGAAAAAGCGCCCGACGATCTGCCCGAGGCTGAGCCAGATCACCAGACCCGAGGCCTGCGCCGGGGTCACGTGCAGCACCATGACGAACAAGGTGACCTGCCATAGCAGGAAGCCGGTGATGCCGGTGCCGCTGAGCCCGGCAAGACAGCCGGCGGCGACACTGCGCGGATATTTGAACAGCTCGCGCCAAGCGGCCTTCTCGATCGGCGGTGCAACGACCGGCAACTGGATTTGCTGCGGGTCGACCATCAACGCCCAAGCAAGCGATCGGCGCGCCTCGGCGAGCCGGCCCATGCGGATCAGCCAATGCGGCGATTCGGGGACCCAGGCGCGGATCAACAGGCTCAGGCCCGCCGGCAACAGCCCGATCGCAAACAGCCCGCGCCAACCGACATAGGCCTCGACATGCTGTCCCAGCACCGCGCCCAGCAGAAACCCGGCCGGCAGCATTGTAGTCGTCACACCGGTGATCCACCCGCGCTTGCGCGCCGGCACGAACTCCTGCACCACGGCGATATCGACGGTGTAAAGACCGGTGACCCCGAAACCGACAAAAAAGCGGCAGATCACCAGATAGACCCAGCCATGATCCGGGGTCAGCGCCATCAATCCGGTCGCGATCGAGAAATTGAGGATCGTGGCGATCATGACCTTGCGCCGGCCGATCTTATCGGCCGCCCAGCCCCAGATCAGCGACCCGAGCGGCGCGCTGATCCCCGACGACAGCAATATCGCCGCCGACTGGCCATAGGTCAGGTGCCAGTCCTTGACGATGAACGCCAATACAAACGCGATCAGCAGGAAGTCGAAAAAATCGAGCATATCGCCGATCGTGGCAGCGGCGAAAATCTTCCATTGATTTATTGTCAGCTTGGTTTGGTTTTCGAGATGTTCGAGCATGGCTCGGCCGCTCCCCCACACACTTTGACCGCCGTCCAAAGCCGAATCGCGGCCAGTTGTCGCAGTCTAGACCGACAAGGAGGGATTTGCCACGGCGCAGCGACGCGGTCGTGCCGGTCTGAGGACGCGTGCGGCGTTGGGCTGCGGCTCAATCTCCAGCCGATCCCGCGACCGGCCCGGCCGAGCCGGCGCGCGGCCGGCTCAGCGCCTCGTCGATCTCGTCGATCGAGCGGCGGCTCGTTTCAAAGCCAATGAACCAGAAGGCGAAGGCTCCCAACACGTACCAGAACGCGAAATAGTTGAAGCCCGGGATCAGCGCGTCGAGCGTCGCCGCGGGCTTGACGTAGTTCGACGAGCCGGCGATCAGCGCCAGCCCGGCCGGCCCGATGAACTTGCCGAGATTGCCGATCCCGTAGACAAACCCCATGCCGCTGCCGCGCAGCCGGGCCGGCCACAATTCGCCCATGTAGGGGCCGACGATCGAGTAGTTGCCGCTGCCGAAAAAGCTCTGCACCAGGATCATTATGTAAAACATCGACACGCCGCCGATGAAGACGCTGTGCAGGTAGCCGGCGAGCGACATGAACAGCGCCGCGGTCAGGCAGCTGAACACGCCCGAGGCGCGGCGCCCCCACGCATCCGAGATCCACGAGCACAGGAAGCGCCCGGCAATCGCCAGCAGCGCGACCCAGATCCCGAGCTTCGAGGCTTCGGGCGCGGTGATCTTCAGCACCATCACGAGCAATGTCACCTGCCACAGCGCCAGCGCCACACCGCCCGTTTGGCTGAGCCCGGTCAATGCGCCGGCAACGATGCTGCGCGGATATTTGAACAACTCGGTCCAGCGCGTGTGCTGGACCGTAGGCGCCACCGTCGGCAGCGCGATGTCCTTGGGGTCGATCTGCAATGCCCAGGCGAGCGACTGGCGCGCCTCCTCGAAGCGTCCCATGCGCATCAGCCAATATGGCGATTCCGGGACAAAGGCGCGGATGTACAGGGTCAAGAATGCGGGCAGCAGGCCGACGGCAAACAGACCGCGCCAGCCGATATAGGGTGTGGCAAACGCCGACAGCAGCGCGCCGAACAAAAAACCGGCCGGCAGCATCGTCGTCGTCAGCCCGGTCAGCCAGCCGCGCTTGGCGGTGGGCACGAATTCCTGAATTATCGTGATGTCGACCGAGTACATGCCGGTCACGCCAAAGCCGACGAAAAGCCGGCAGATCACCAGGTAAATCCACGCGTGCTCCGGGGTCAGCGCCATCGCCCCGGTGGCGATCGAGGTGTTCAGCACGGTGCCGATCATCGCCTTGCGCCGGCCGATCTTGTCGGCCGCCCAGCCCCAGATCAGCGAGCCGAACGGCGCGGTGATCCCCGAGGCGAGCAGGATCAATCCCGACTCACCAAAGGTCAACTGCCAGTCTTTCACGATAAAAGCCAGCACAAAGGCGATCAAGCCAAAGTCGAAAAAGTCGAGCATGTCGCCGACCGTCGCCGCCAGCGCGATCTTCCACTGGTTGGCCGTCAGCTTGTGCTGCTGCTCCAACAGGTCCAGCATCGCGACCTCCCTGAACCATCGCCGCCGCCGGAGCGGCAAGGTGCGATCCCCTCTTATGCCGAGGGCGATTCCGAGCGGCGCCGGTGCGTCTATCGCGCTTTTCGGGCGCTCGCCGCTCCCGCCGCGCAAAACCAGTCAGGCGGGGGGTGTCCGAGGCGAAGCATAACGGCACTTACCCGGATTGGCAACGAAGCCCTCTGGACGGTGCCGGGTCGGTTTTAGCGGCTCGGCAGGGCCGCGGGCGGGCCTCAGTCCCCGAGCGGACTCTCCGCCACCCTGACCGGGACCGCAGCCGGCCGGGTCAAGGCGCTGTCGATCTCGTCGATCGTGCGACCGCTGGTTTCCATGCCGATCAGCCAGAACGCCACCGCTCCCAACACGTACCAGAACGCAAAATAATTGAACCCCGGGATCAGCGCGTCGAGAGTCGCCTTAGGACTTACAAAGTTAGACGAGCCGGCGATCAGCGCCAGCCCGGCCGGCCCGATAAACTTGC
>DATKHX010000357.1:0-2279 GCA_035510075.1 Allostellaceae bacterium | reverse complement strand
TCGAGGTGGCGGACATCTTCCGCCACCGCGGACCGGCTTGGCGTGCGTCCCATGCCGGCCATGTGAGCCTCGGCCAACTCAAGGTCATGTCGGCGATCGAGCGTTGCCGAACGGCGGCGTTGGGCGGGCATGTCGAACGCTGCGAGGACTGCGCCCACCTGCGCATCTCTTACAACTCCTGCCGCGATCGGCATTGCCCAAAGTGCCAGGCCGCCGCAGCCAAACAGTGGCTCGCCGACCGCCAGGCCGAACTCTTGCCCGTGCCGTATTTCCACGTCGTCTTCACGGTGCCCGGACCGATCGCCGACATCGCCTATCAGAACAAGCCGGTCGTCTATGACCTGTTGCTCAAAACCGCCGCCGAGACCCTGATTACCATCGCAGCAGACCCCAAGCACCTCGGCGCGCGCATCGGGCTCACCGCCGTGCTGCACACCTGGGGATCAGCACTCACCCACCATCCGCACGCCCATATCATCGTTCCCGGCGGCGGCGTTTCTCTCGATGGCAAATCCTGGATTGCCTGCCGACCCGGCTTTTTCCTCTCCGTGCGGGTGCTCTGGCGCCTCTTCCGCCGGCTGTTCCTGGAAAGGCTGACCGCCGCCTACCAGGCCAGGCGACTGGAATTCTTCGCCGCCCAGGCCGCCCTCGCCGAACCGGCAGCCTTCCAAACCTTCCTCGCCGCACTGCGCAAGCTCGAATGGGTGGTCTATGCCAAGCGGCCTTTTGGCGGACCCGACGCTGTCCTCGCCTACCTGTCCCGCTATACGCACCGGATTGCTATTGCCAACAGCCGGCTCGTCGCCTTCGACGGCGAGCAAGTGACCTTCAAGTGGAAGGATTACCGGGTCAAGAGCGACGCCCGCTACAAGCTGATGACGCTCGATGCCGACGAGTTCATCCGCCGCTTCCTGATCCACGTCCTGCCCGACGGGTTCCATCGCATCCGACACTACGGCCTGCTCGCCAACGGCAACCGGACCGGCAATATCGCATTGGCCCGCCAGCTGCTCGGCGTACCTGACCCGCCGCTGTCAAGCGGGGACAGCGATGGCACCGAAAATCCTCACGAAGGCAGCGAGTCGAACGCTTGTCCTTGCTGCGGCGGGCGCATGATCATCATCGAGACCTTCGAACCCGGCCGCCAGCCGCGGCTGTGGCCTATCCCACCGATCGGGCTCGACAGCTCATGACCATCACACCGCTGTCGCCGTCCCCGCTCACCGCTTCCGTCCGACGCCGCCATCTCACCGGCACTGGCCACGCTTCGCCGGCAGCGACCGTCAGCGCCGCCTTCGGCCGGCAAAACCCGGAGCATCGAGTACCAGATCACAGCGCCGATCGCATCCGCGGCGCCCAATACCGGCACCCCGCTGGTCGCTCAACCGTCGTCCTATTCGGAACCGACAAATCAGATCAAGCAGCGCCGGCAATTTCCCCATAGATCGACACCAGCGTCGGTGCGAACTCCCGCCGCGGTTTCCTCCCTCGAGGCTTTTCGGACGCCTGCCTCCGTGCAGCCCAATCCGCCGGTGTCCGGCAGGCGTCCGAAAACCCTTAACGATAACGGCCATTCCCGCCACGGCGAGCGAACCGCGGCGTTCGACCCAACTGCGACATTGGCCGCGCGGTTTCGTGGCGTCCGCTACCTGATCCGACAGCGGACCTTTGGACCTTGAGCGTGCCTGCGAAAGAATCGGGCCGTCCTTGACCCAATGCGGTCATCCCGCGATCGCCGAGCCCAGCATGGTCCTCAAGGGGCAGTGCCGGGTGGCGCCGCCTCGTGCTACCTCACGCAATGGGAACCGGGGTGAGCAGCGACAGCGGACCGAGTGTCGCAATTGCCGGCAGCATGAAATCGTCGACATTGGGCGATGATCCGGGCCTGCTGCGTCGAGCGCGGTGCGCCGCAACCGCCACAGGCTTTAGCCGAGCGGCCGGGTGGCCCTGGCAGTAACCTCGGGAGTACTCAGCTGCCAGCGAGCGGGATCCATAGGCCGGCAATTCCGAGTAGCAGGATCGCGTTAAGAGCAGAAAAAAAACGCTGTCGCGGCGACCGCTACTGCGTTCGTCAGCTGGGTGTTTGCGAACTCGCCCATCACATTGCGGTTAGCGGTGAGCCTGACAAGAGCCACCATCGGGTTGGCAGGCCGAGGCTCAAAACCACTTGGCTCAACACCAGAGCGTGCGTGATCTCTATGCCAGCGCTGATGACAGCGAATGACGGCATGATCACGACGAGGCGGCGAAGCCAAAGCGGGATACGGAATCATACAAGG
>DATKHX010000356.1:0-12893 GCA_035510075.1 Allostellaceae bacterium | reverse complement strand
TACCTGATCGAGAGCGCCGATGTCCGCGTGGACCGGAAACGCGCGCCTGCCGCTTTGGCGAACCTGTGCCGCGATGCCGGCGGCAGCGTTTTGGTCATCGAGCCAGTTGATCGCGACATCGGCGCCGGCTTCGGCGAAGGTGGAGACCATTGCGCGGCCGATTCCCTGCTGGGCCCCGGTCACCAGAACCACCTTGCCGGCGAATTGCTGCATCTGCTTACTCCCGCGCGCCGGGCCGCCGCTGCTCGCCATTACCGGCCGAGAAATGCGTTTACATGCGCCGCCACGTCTGCTGCCGCGTCCGCTACCGTCGAATGCGACGGGACTGGGTCAGGGACGGAGGTTAGGCGCGCGACATGGGCGCCGATCTCGGCCCCCATCGTAGGCAGCAGCAGCGCCATCGCGCTGAGGCTCTTCTGCAGATCGTTAGGCGGTTGCGCCGCGGTTCTGGCCACCTGCTCCAACGCCGGCGGCACCGCGGGCGCGGTGATCGAGGCCGGCCCGGAATTGACGGGCTCGGGGCCGAGCACCGAAAGCAGGTCGGGTGCCGCCGCGTCGCGCGCCGTCAGCGGCGGAAAGTCGTGCAATCTGCGCAAGGTGGCGATGATCGAGGTGTGGTCGAACGGCGTCGGCCCGGACGGGCGCAACACCGAGCCCGCGCGGACATAGGGCGAGACGATCACCGCCGGCACGCGGACCCCGAAAACGCCGAAGTCGAAGCCATTTGGCGTCGGGCCGCCGGGCGGTGTGGCGGGCGGCGGGACCACGTGGTCGTAGCAGCCGCCGTGCTCGTCGTAAGTGATGACCAGCAAGGTCTGATTCCAGCCGGGGCCGGCGCGCACCGCGTTATAGACGGCGGCGATCAGCGCCTCGCCATAGGCGACGTTGTGCGGCGGGTGCTCGTCGCTCGGCATCGTGCGCGTCAGCACGTCGGCAAAATAGCGCGGTTCGACAAAGCTGTAGGCCGGCAGGTTCCCGACCGCGGCATCGTGCGCGAAGTCGCTGTCGAAAGAGCGGAAATGAGTTGGCGCTTCAGCCCAAATCTTGGTCAAGGTCGCCGACTGCGGCGCGTCGTGGAAATAAATCCGCCAGCTCTGCCGAACACTGTCGAGGCGATTGAACACCGTCTCCATCAGATAGGGGAAATGCGTCGGCGAATTGTTGACATATCCGGCGGCGGTGCCGGCATGCGCGAAAAAGCGGTTCGGCCAAGTCTGACATGGGGCGGAAGCGTGCCAACGGTCGCAGACGCCGAAGGCGCGTGCGAGTTGGCTGATCACCGGGACCTGGTCCGGCGTGAAGTAATGCATGATCGAATAGGGGTCGGGCATCGGATGCGTGGCCGGCTGGCGCATGTAGTTGTCGACGAAGCCGCCCATCTCAGGCGAGCCGGGGTTGGGCGCACCGGTCTCGGTCAGCCCGTAGAGCTGCATGTGGATGTCGGCGAACAGCTCGCCCGGGTCGGGATCGGGGATGCACAGCGCCTTCGCCGACACCGTCGGGTCGTTCCAAACCAGAATCGGCTGCGGCGCGCTCCCCGGTTTGTGCCAGATATCGGTTTCGGTGCCGCTCAACCCGTCGAAGCCGGCGCTTTTGGGGTAGAGCATCCCCAGCATGCAGTCGAAGGAGCGGTTCTCCAGCATCAGGACGACGATATGCCGGATATCCATGCTCGCTCCCTAGCGCCTCACTCGAAATGACGAACAATCACAATCTCTTACCCTCGCCCCCGCAAAAGCGGAGGTCCAGGCCGATGCCGAAACGCTGGCCCCGGGTTCCCGCTTTCGCAGGAATGACGACTGCCCTTCTACTATTCTTTCGTACGGAGCTCAGCTGTGGAACAGGTTGAGCGCCGAGCCTTTGCGGAACCATTCGAGCTGCGAACTGCTGAAAGTGTGGTTGAGCTTCAACACCTCGGTCGTGCCATCGGCATGCTTGATGCGGCATTCGACCGGCTGGCCCGGCGCCATCTCCTCAAGCCCGACGAGGCTCAACCTGTCGTCGACGCGAATCCGGTCGTAGTCGGCCGGGTCCTGAAACGTCAGCGCCAGCAAGCCCTGTTTTTTCAGGTTCGATTCGTGGATGCGGGCGAAACTGCGGGCGATGACCGCGCATCCGCCCAAGAGGCGCGGCGACAATGCCGCGTGCTCGCGGCTCGATCCCTCACCGTAATTGTGGTCCCCGACCGCGACCCATTTGATCCCGTGCGCCTTGTAGTCGCGCGCGATTTTCGAAACCATCACACCCTTTTCGCCGGTCAGCACGTCGATCCCGGTGCCGGCCTCGCCGTTGAAGGCGTTGGTGGCGCCCATAAACATGTTGTCGCTGAACTTGTCCAAATGGCCGCGATAGCGCAGCCACGGGCCTGCCGGCGAGATGTGGTCGGTCGTCGTCTTGCCTTGGGTTTTGATTAGCACCGGGCAGTCGACAAAATCCTTGTGATCCCAGGCGAGCCACGGCTCCATCAGCTGCAGCCGTTCGCTCTTCGGGTCGACAGCGAGGGTGATGGCGCTGCCGTCCGCGGGCGGCGCAATGTAGGTCGCATGGCCCGCGTCAAAGCCGTGAGCGGGCACCTCGGGTGCCGCCTTTGGCGGATCGAGCCGGAACGGTCTGCCCTGGGCGTCGGTCAAGGAGTCGGTCACGGGGTTGAACGATAGCCGGCCGGCGAGCGCCATCGCGGTCACGATTTCCGGGCTGCCGATGAAATTCATCGTCGTCGGCTGCCCGTCGTTGCGCCTCGGGAAATTGCGGTTGTACGAGGTGACGATCGTGTTCGGCACCGCACCTTCGGACGCCGCTCGCCGCCATTGGCCGATGCACGGCCCGCAGGCGTTGGCGAGCACGGTCCCGTCGATATCCTTCAGCGACTGCATCTGGCCGTCGCGCTCGATCGTGGCGCGCACGGCTTCGGAGCCCGGCGTCACCAGAAACGGGGTCGCGGCCTTGAGCCCGTGCGCCTTGGCTTGCTCGGCGACATCGGCCGACCGGCTCATGTCTTCATAGGAGGAGTTGGTGCAGCTGCCGATCAGCGCGGTCGAAATCCGGTCGATGAACCCGTTCTTCGAATCCGACACCTCGGCGGCGAGCTTTGAGATCGGCCGCGCCCGGTCGGGCGAATGCGGGCCTACGATGTAGGGTTCGAGCTTTGACAAATCGAGCTCGACGACGCGGTCGTAATACTTTGCGGGGTCGGACTCGACTTCCTTGTCCGGCTCGAGGAGGAGCTGGTTCTGCTGGAACAACGGCACCAGATCGGGCTTCCCGGTCGCCCGCAGGTAGCGGGCCATGTGCTCGTCCGCTGGGAACATCGAGGTCGTGGCGCCAAGCTCGGCGCCCATATTGGTGATCGTCGCCTTGCCGGTGGCGCTGATCGTGCGAGCACCGGGGCCGATATATTCGACGATGGCGTTGGTGGCGCCCGACACCGTCAGCGCGCCGGCGACATAGAGGATCACATCTTTGGGCGCGGTCCAGCCGCTCATCTGGCCGGTCAGATAAACCGCGATGTGCCGCGGATAGAGCACTTCCCAGGGCAGCCCGGCGATGACCTCGACCGCATCGGCGCCACCGACGCCGACCGAGCAGGCGCCGAGCCCGCCGGCGTTCGGCGTGTGCGAGTCGGTGCCGATGATCAGCTCGCCCGGAAAGGCGTAATTCTCCAACACCACCTGATGGATGATGCCGGCGCCCGGCCCCCAAAAGCCGAGACCGTATTTGGCTGCGGCCGAGCGCAGGAAGTCGTAGACTTCCTTATTTTCGTCGAGCGACTCGCGCAGATCGGCGGCGCCTTCGACCCGCGCCTGGATCAGGTGGTCGCAGTGGATCGTCGCCGCCACGGCGACCTTGTCGCGCCGCGTCTGCATGAATTGCAAAAGCCCGGTCTGGCCCAGCACATCCTGAAACACGACCCGGTCGGGGCGCAGCATCAGATAGCTATGACCCGGCTCCATCTCCTGATGTTCCGGATCGTCGAGATGTCCAAGCAACACCTTGTCAGCCAAAGTCAACGGCTTGCCCAAGCGGCGGCGCACCACGGCGAGGTTGCGCGTCATCGTCTCGTAAATCTTGGCTGCCAGTTCCGGGGTCGATTCGATAGAAACCATTGTCCAGCCTTTCTTGCCGATACTTGTAGGCGTCGGGACGAGAAAAATATCGTTCACACCCCAAAAGAAAATCACCGCCCGAACCGAAGATGGCGGACGGACGAAGTATATCGATGATGCCCGATGCCGCCGCTACCGTCCAGGAAATCTTCCGCGGTGCAAAACGGCTGGATTGGGCCGATTCCCGAGCGATCGGCGTTTCACGCGGCTCAGGGCACGGTCGCGAGCTTGGCCACGGCCACGGGTTTTTCGGGGAGCACCGCCGGGAAGCGAAATGAAAACACTGCCCCGCCGCCGGGCCGGTCGTCGACCGTGACCCTGGCTCCGTGCATTTCAGCGATGCGCGCCACGATCGCCAGACCGAGGCCGGCATTGCCGCCGCGCCGCCGGTCGCGCCGCCAGAATCGCTGAAATATATGTTCGCGTTCGGGCTTTGGCACCCCCGGCCCGCGGTCGAGAACGCGGATCGTCCCCGCCGCCACCGCCAGCTCGACGGCCGTGCCGGGTGCGGTGTGAGCCAACGCGTTCTCCACGAGATTACGCACCGCGCGGGCGATGGCGTCGGCATTGCCCTGAACCCGGACCGGGCGCCGCGCGCCGGTCACCGCGAGCGTCTTGTTCTCCGAGAGAGCGAGAGGTGCTAGGAACGCGGCAACTTCGGCAGCGATCGCGACGATGTCGGCGGTGTCGCCCTCGGGGATGAAGAGGCTGTCGAGCTCGGAGATTTCCAGCAGCTGGTTGACCAGCCTGCTCATGCTTTCGACGTCGTGGCGCAGCGGTCGGGCCACCTCTTGATCTTCGACCATGTCGATTTGAGTGCGCAGGATTGCGAGCGGCGTGCGCAGCTCGTGCGCGGCATCGGCGGTGAACTCGCGCTGCGCTCGGAAGCCTGCATCGAGCCGGTCGAGCGCATGATTGACCGCGCGCACCAGCGGCAGCACTTCGCGCGGCATGCCGCCCTCCGGCAATCTCAGCTCGATCCGGTCGGGGCCGATTTCCCCAGCCAGCCTCGACGCGGCGATGATCGGCTGCATCGCGCGCCGGAAGATGGCGACGTCGATGAGCAGCAACAGCAGCAAGATTGGTGCGGTAATCCAGCCGACATGGGTCAGAAACTGGGCAAGGATATCGTCGATCAACACGTCGCGATGGAGGACATCCTCGACGACCTGAACCCGGACGGAGCGCCCCTGGAAATCCAAAGCCAATGACGCGCCGTACAGTGCTGCGCCGTCGCCGTCGCGGCCGCGGTGAAAAAATTCGACCGGCTCCCCTTCTCGGCGAACCGGCGCGATCGCCCCAACGTGATCTTGCTGGAAAAATTCAGCCGATCTGCTCTCCGGCCGAACGTCCGTGATCGCGCGGTTTCCGGGCAGCGAGGAGAACAACACATGTCCGGCACCGTCGAGCACGGCATATGCGGCTCGACCGTAGCCTTGGGAGTAAAATTCGGCCAAGCTCGGGGGCAGCAATAGCTGCAATTTCCCATCCGGTGCCGTCGAAAGATAATGCACGATTTCCGCGGCTTGATCGCGCAAGGCTTGGTGGTGCAGCTGCTCGACCGCTTCTCTGAGCATCAAAAACAGCGCGAGCGGCATACCTATCGACGCGGCCACGATCGCGGCGATGTGCAGTGCAACGATCCGCGAAACGACCGAGCGAAAGCGGATCACCTCATTTTCTCTCGGAGATCAGATATCCCACTCCGCGCAACGTGTGGATCTGAACCGAAGCGGCGACCTCGGCGAGGCGCTTGCGCAATCGATGGATGTAGACCTCGACCGCGTTCGAGCCGATTTCCTGTGACAGGCCGTAGAGGTTGCCCTCGAGCAGGTTTTTGCCGACGACCCGCCCGCTGCGGCGCAGCAGATGCTCGAGCACGGCAATCTCCCGCGGCGAGAAAAAGATTGGCTCCTCCCCGACAAAAACCTGGCGGGCAACGGTATCGAGCGTCAAATTGCCGAGCTCCAGCGGGACGCCCAGCAAGTTGCCGGGCCGCCGCAGCAATGCACGCAGGCGGGCGATCAGCTCTTCGAGCGCAAACGGTTTGACCAAATAGTCGTCGGCGCCGCTGCCCAAGCCGTTGACCCGGTCCTTGAGGCTGCCGCGCGCGGTCAAGATCAGGACCGGCGTCGCATCGCGGCGGCGGCGCATCTCGCTCAGCACATCGAGGCCATCGGCGTCGGGTAGACCGAGGTCGAGAACAACGACCTCGAAGCGGTTGTTCTCCAGCGCCGCGGTGGCAAGGGTGGCGGTGCCAATGACATCGACGACAAACCCGGCCGCGGCAAGGCCGCGCTTCAGCAGCTCGGCAAAGCGCTCGTTGTCTTCGATCAACAGCAACCGCATTGGGTTTCCCTGTCCGGGCTCGCCCCGGCCTTATAGACCACGTTATCTTGTGAGATAAGCTGCTAGCGCCCTTACGATCCCTACCTTTGAACAATTCAAAGCCGAACGACAGCCGCCAGGCCGACGAGACGAATTTGGCGGCCGGCAGTCTTGCGACATCCCCGGTTCAGATCGCATCGAGCTGCCAGGCGACATCGTTGCCGATGCCCCACAGATAACCGACATCGGCTTGACCGACGAGAACATAGGCTCGTCCTTGATGCCGCCAATACAGCATGTTGACATCCTGCCGGCGGTCGAAGCTTGGCGGGATATCGGGCTGCTTTGACGATCCGATGATCAGCGCCATCGGCCCGATCGCCTTGTTCTCGGTCGCGTAGACGAGCTGCGCCGCCGGGCGGCCGTCAACGACGACGAGCCGCGCGCCGCGGAAATTCAAGCCCCACGGCTTGAGGTCCGGCAGGCGCACCTGCTGCGTCAAGCTTTGGCTGATCTTTTGAAGAGCCTCGCGGGTGTCGCCGGTGGCGGGAACATCGATCAGCGCATTGTCGCCGGCGGCGGCAAACAGCTTGAAATAGCCGGCCGCGTTGTCGAGCCAGAGATTGTTCGCAACGGCGGCCTCGATCGCGGGCGGCGACGCCGTGCCCGCCGCTCCGATGGGCAGGAGCCCGCCGACCCCGAAATAGGCCGTCCCGCCGCCGGCGAGAAATCCGAGCAGGGACGCCGCGACAGGAAGCGCCACGCGCCATCTCGGTCGCGGCCGGTCACGTGTCGCCGTGCGCTGCGGCGCGAAGGTGAGAATGCTGGCGCCCGCCTGTGCCGCGGTCGCGCCCCGGGCGGCGGCGATCAGCCGATCGGGTAGCGGTTCGCGCAGCACCTCGCCGAAGGCTTCGCGCAGCAGCTCGGCCGACTGGGCGAGAGCCGCGAGCTTGCCGCGCGCCGCTGGATCGCTGTCGAGCCAAGCCTCGATATCGCGTCGCTCCGAGGCCTCGACCTCGCCGTCGAGATAAGCGACGAGACGGTCGTCACTGCGCCTCGACATCTTTTCTACTCCTCCCAATCCCGGCGCCGGCGTCGAGCTGGACCTGCAGCGCCATGCGCGCCCGCGCGAGACGGCTCATGATCGTGCCGACCGGAACCTGCGCCACTTCGGCCGCCTCCCGGTAGCTGAGCCCTTCCACCGTCACCAGCAGCAACGCCGCGCGCTGGTCCGGCGGCAGGCGGTCGACGGCACGGCGGACCTCGCCCAGCGCTAGACGCGCTTCGACCCGGCGCACCGCTTCGTCCGATCCCAATCGGCCTTCGGCGCCTTCGGCCTCCTCCTTGCGCACAGTGCGCGCGCGAATCTGATCGATCCAGATCGTCTGCACGATGCGGAACATCCAGCTGTCGAAACGGGTGCCCTCCTGAAACTGCTGCCGACGTGAGAGCGCGCGCTCGCACGCCGCTTGCACGAGATCGTCGGCTTCGACCATCGATCCTGTCAGCCCGCGCGCGAACCGTCGCAGCCGAGGAAGCACCGCGATCAGCTGCTCGCTAAACCGGGTGACGGCCGCGTCTTCTTCCACGGCGAGCTCTGCCGGCGGTCCCGCCGATCTCGACCTCAGCGACAACGCACCTCCTGCAAGGTTATTCCCGGCGGCGCGGCATGGGCGTTGCCGGTTCGGCTCGCGTCCTGAGACTCCTTGCCGCTCCACGCCGATTTCGTGTCCATCGTACGTCCCCTGCGCTGGGCGGATCGCCCTGGAAAATAACACGACGGCGGAATGAGGCGAGAGCGTGACGTTTCAGGTGCGCTCGTCCCCACCGCTGGGCCGGCCATCCGACCGGCCGTCGAACGCCAGGCGCAAACCGACCGGCTGCGCCAACATGGCTCCGGGTTCGCTCTTCACAAAGCACGGCCGGCGCGGCATTGTTCGGTGCCCACAGGTCTGGCCAATCGGGAATCGCTGCTCGATGAAGGTTGCCGTCGTCAAGGAAAGGCGTGCGCATGAGCGCCGCGTGGCGGCGTCGCCCGACACCGTCAAGCGAATGGTCGCGATGGGGCTCGACATCGTCGCCGAGAGCGGGGCTGGCGAAGGTGCCGGCGTCACCGATGCGGGGTTCGCGGCGGCTGGTGCCGCAATCGTCGCGAATGCCGAGGCCGCGGTCGGCGACGCCGACATCGTGCTCAAGGTCCAGCGCCCGCTGATCGGCGGGGACGGCGGGCTCGACGAGCTGCGAGCGGTGAAGCGCGGAGCCGTGCTGATCGGCATGCTGCAGCCGTTGCAGAACCCCGGGGATGCCGAGGCTTATGCCGGTGCCGGCATCAGCGCCTTTGCAATGGAGCTGGTGCCGCGAATTACCCGCGCGCAGGCGATGGACGTACTGTCCTCGCAGGCCAATCTCGCCGGCTACAAGTCGGTGATCGACGCCGCCGACGAGTTCGGCCGTGCCTTTCCGATGATGATGACCGCGGCCGGGACGATCAAGGCGGCCCGCGTGCTCATAATGGGCGCCGGGGTGGCCGGCTTGCAGGCGATCGCCACGGCGCGGCGGCTGGGCGCGATCGTCTCCGCCACCGATGTGCGCGCCGCCGCCAAGGAGCAGGTCGAGAGCCTCGGCGCCGCCTTCGTCACCGTCGACGAAGAGGCCGCGCGCTCGGCTGAGACCGCTGGCGGCTATGCCCGCGAAATGGACGAGGATTATCAGCGCCGCCAACGCGAAAAAATTACCGAGGCACTGAAACGCACCGATGTCGTGATCTGCACGGCACTGATCCCGGGGCGCCCGGCGCCGGTGCTTTTGACCCAGGCGATGGTCGCCGCGATGGCCCCGGGCTCGGTGATCGTCGATCTCGCGGTCGAGGCCGGCGGCAATGTCGAGGGCAGCCGCCCGGGCGAGACGATAACGACCGCGAGCGGCGTCAAAATCATCGGGCATTTGAACATGCCGTCGCGCATCGCGGCCGATGCAAGTCAGCTCTATGCCCGCAACCTGCTGTCGTTTTTGGCGCTGATCGTCGACCAGGAAGGCCGCTTGGCGATCGACCCGAACGACGAGATCGTCAAGGCGACCCTACTGACCCGGGATGGGGCGATCGTCAACCCGGCGCTGCTGCCGGATGCCGGCGTGGTTCCGGTCGCGGTCTCGGGCAACTGACGGGAGAACGGAATGGCTGACCCCGCCTCGCTGGCCGAGCGCGCCAGAGAGCTCGCCGGCGATGCCGGAAAGCTGGCCAATGACCTCGAAGCCATGGCCCACCAGCTCGCCGCCCAGGCGCCGGCAGCGGCGATGGGGGCGGCAGGCGGCACGCCGTTCGTCTTTGAATTGACGATTTTCGTGCTCGCGGTCTTTGTCGGCTATCACGTGGTGTGGCGGGTGACGCCGGCATTGCATTCGCCGCTGATGAGCGTCACCAACGCGATTTCGAGCGTCATCATCGTCGGCGCGCTGATCGCCGCCGGGCCGGCGGGCGTCAGCTTTGCCAAAGTCATGGGGTTCGTTGCCGTCGCCCTCGCTTCGGTCAACATCTTTGGCGGCTTTATCGTGACCCAACGAATGCTGCAGATGTTCCAGCGCAAGAAATAACGGGGCGGCTCGTGAGCGGGAACCTTGCGGCCTTTTTCTATCTGATCGCGTCGGTCTGCTTCATTTTGGCGCTGCGCGGCCTGTCTTCGCCGCAGACGGCGCGGATCGGCAACTTTTACGGCATCGCCGGAATGGTGATCGCCGTCGTCACCACTCTTTTGACCCCACATGTCGTCAGCTATTGGCTGATCATCGCCGGCATCATTGTCGGCGGCGCCGTCGGGACCTACATCGCGATCAAGATCCAGATGACGGCGCTGCCGCAGCTGGTGGCGGCGTTTCACAGCCTCGTCGGCCTCGCCGCGGTCTGCGTCGCCGCGGCGGCGTTCACCGCTCCGCAGGATTTCGGTATCGGCGTCCCCGGTGCGATCGAGCGCGCCAGCCTTGTCGAGATGTCGATCGGGATGGCGATCGGTGCGATCACCTTCACCGGCTCGATCGTCGCCTTCTCCAAGCTGCAAGGTCTCGTCAGCGGGCGCCCGTTGATGTTCCCCGGCCAGCATTACCTGAACGCCGGCCTCGGCGCATTGCTGGTCGTGCTGATCGCGATCGTTGTCGCAACCGGCGCCGGGGCCGTGTTCTGGCTCTTGCTGCTGCTGTCGCTGGCGCTCGGGTTCCTCTTGATCGTCCCGATCGGCGGCGCCGACATGCCGGTCGTGATCTCGATGCTGAACTCGTATTCCGGATGGGCGGCGTGCGGCATCGGCTTCACGTTGTCGAACAGCCTGTTGATCATCACCGGGGCGCTCGTCGGCTCGTCCGGCGCCATCCTCAGCTACATCATGTGCCGGGGGATGAACCGCTCGATCGTCAATGTGATCTTGGGCGGGTTCGGCACCGAGGGCGGGGCGGTCGCGACGGGTGCCGGCGTCGGCGACCGCTCGGTCCGTTCGGGCAGTGCGGAGGACGCCGCCTTTATCCTGAAAAACGCCGGTTCGGTGATCATCGTGCCGGGTTACGGCATGGCGGTGGCGCAGGCGCAGCACGCGCTGCGCGAGATGTCCGACCTCCTTAAAAAAGACGGGGTCGAGGTGCGCTACGCGATCCACCCGGTGGCCGGGCGCATGCCGGGGCACATGAACGTGCTGTTGGCCGAAGCGAACGTGCCCTATGACGAAGTCTTCGAGCTCGACGAGATCAACCGCGACTTCCCGTCGACCGACGTGGCGTTCGTGATCGGCGCCAATGACGTCACCAACCCCGCCGCCAAGACCGATCCGTCATCGCCGATCTACGGCATGCCGATCCTCGATGTCGAGCGCGCCAAGACGGTGCTGTTCGTCAAGCGCTCGATGGCGTCCGGTTACGCCGGGGTCGAGAACGAGCTCTTCTACCGCAACAACACGATGATGCTGTTCGGCGACGCCAAAAAAATGTGCGAGGAAATCGTCAAAGGGATGGAGTGAGTACGGTCTAGGCCCTGGACGGGAGGTATCTTTCTCATTCAATCGTGTGATCCGCTCGGGCCAAGAGCGAGGGCGGGATGGTTGGTGGCGCGAGAATGATGGCGAGCACACCACCGATGAGCGTTCGTCTGCAGATCATTCGACCACCTCCCAGGCTCGCCGGCTCAATTTTGTCCAGCCTATCTGTTCTGTTTGATGCCGCGCGGGGCGAGCATATTTGCCATCTTGTGGACGGGACTCCGCCGTCGTACCTACATTGTAGCCGTCAATCTCGGGAGTGGGTCCATGGCGTCGGATACAGTTGTGCGCGCCCGGGTCGACTGCCAGATCAAGGAAAAGGCCGCCAAGGTTCTCGCCGATATGGGCCTATCGGTTTCCGACGCGATCCGGCTGCTGCTGGTGCGGGTGGCGGCCGAGAAGGCGCTGCCTTTCGAGATCAAGGTGCCGAGCGCCGAGACTCGCGCAGCGATGGCGGAGCTCAAGCAGGGGGCGGGCAAGTCGTTTGACAGCGTGGCCGAACTTATGACCGATCTGAATGCGGAGGATTGAGCGCTCTACCGCATTCAAACGCGACTACCGAACGGTCAAGGCGACGACCCGCTACCGCGACCTGGATAACCGGCTTGTCGCGGTGCTGGAACTTTTGGTCAATGACCGCCCATTGCCGTCCCGAAATCGCGACCATGCCCTGTCAGGAATTTGGTCGGGCTATAGAGACTGCCATCTCCGGCCCGACCTCCTACTGATCTATACGAAGCCCTCGCCTGACCTGCTGCGGCTCGTCAGGCTCGGTTCCCACGGCGAACTATTTGAGTAGCGCCAGCAGTTGCCGCCTCAATCAAAGGCGTTTTTCATCACTGGACCCGATGTCGTGCAGCTTTGGTTACCGAGATATCGGTCTTTTCTTCATAATCAAGCTCGCCTTCGGTCGGCTCCGCTTGTCGACATATTGACACTTGTTGTCGTGCGAAGTGGGCGGCGACCGCGTTGACGCACTCCAACGAGACCGCAGCGTTCGATTGTCGATTATGTTCAGGATCACGGCCGGGCCGCGAAGTTGTGGAGGCGACGCGGGCCTCCCACCTCAGTAGCCTTCGCGCTCCATGCGCTTGCGCAGGAGCTTGCGATAGCGGCGGACGGCCTCGGCCTTTTCGCGGGCGCGGCGCTCCGAGGGCTTCTCGTAGCTGCGCCGCAACTTCATTTCCCGGAACACACCCTCGCGCTGCATCTTTTTCTTCAAGGCCCGGAGGGCCTGGTCGACGTTGTTGTCGCGGACGAGGACTTGCACGGCGGCTTCGCTCCATGGATCGTCAGGGGTGCGACTATGCCGCACCATGTCGCACATATTTAGCACCGGCACCGCCTGCTGTGAAGGCAGAGGATCGCGCGAGCCGCACCGCTTTACCATCACCGGCGCAGCCGCCATATTCGGGCGATGGCCTTGCTGAAGATCGCCCGCATGGGC
>DATKHX010000355.1:0-2288 GCA_035510075.1 Allostellaceae bacterium | reverse complement strand
GACCACGTCGGCGCGTTCGGGCACCTCTTGATGATGGGCCAGGGCGGCCTCATCAGCCATGAGGACACGGTCGACAACCTGACCTTGTTCTCGAAGGAGGTGTTGCCGCGCCTCGCGGAGCTGGGGGTATGAACCAGACAGCTGGATCCGCTTTCCCTTACTTGCCGCCCGGCGAAAGCCGGGCCCAGGGTGCGACGGCTGCCGTGTGGGCTGCCCTGGGTGCCCGCTTTTCGCGGGCATGATGGCAACGAGGGGTCCGAGGGCCTCGATTTGCAGCATGGCCAAGGCAGAATTGCGTAGGACGGGTCGAGCGGAGCGAAACCCATCATTGACGAGACTGGATTTACTGCTCGGGCGCGGAGAACGAAGAGAGGAGAGGAGTAAGGGGCTGCTGCGCGATCTACGCGAAAACGGCGGTGAAGTCGCAGGTGACGAGCGCGTTGCTTTCGGCGCCGAGCGCCATCGTGTGGCGGGCCGGGCGGGCGTTGGCGTCGGGGAACATCTTGACCCATTCGCCGTTGAGCGCGGCGCGGCCGGTCGCCGGGTCCTTCATATAGAAATTGATCTTGATGATGCTGTCGGGGCTACCGCCGGCCGCCTCGACGGCGCTGCGGATGTGGCGGAACAGATTGGCGACCTGGCTTTCGAGATCGGATGGCAGAGCGCGGGAGCCGGGATCGACCCCGCTGATCACGCTCGTCATCATGATGTTGCCGATCCGGCTCGCGTTCGGGATCGGGTTCGAATGCGAAAAGCCGGAGAAATTAACGCTCTGACGCTGTGCCATCTGCTTGCTCCTCAAACGATTGCCGACATGCCCCGTAGGCCGCCCAACACCCTATTCGTCGTTCCCGCGAAAGCGGGAATCCAGGGTCCCTGCGCTTCGACATTTGCCCTGGACCCCCGCTCTCGCGGGGGCGACGCTACGCATCAGACGCTTGCGTCTGGTGGCTGCTCGATCAACGGCGCGTCGCCGGCCAGGGTCGTGCGGCGCACGTCGCGCACCTCGCGGTGATCGAAGCGCCGGGCGCGGTGCATCGTCGTGCGGTTGTCCCACATCACCAAGTCGTTCGGCCGCCATTGATGCGAGTACACGAATTTGCGTTGCGTCGCATGCTCGATCAGATCACGCAGAAACATGCGCGCCTCCGGGATCGTCCAGCCGACGATCGCACCGGCATGGGCAGCAAGAAACAGCGATTTGCGCCCGCTTGCCGGATGGGTGCGGACGAGCGGCTGGCGCACCGGGCGAAAGGCCTCGATTTCTTCGGGCATCAGTTCCGTAAAGCCGATCGCCTCGCGCGAATGCATCAGCGAATGCTCGCAGACGAGATCCTCGACCTCGGCCTTGGAGCGGTCGTCGAGCGCGTCATAGGCGGCGCGCATGTCGGCGAATTCGGTGTTCGCACCCCATGATGGGACGACCCGTCCCGAGAGCAACGAATATTTTGCCGGGACTGGGCGGAACGAGCTGTCGGAGTGCCACAGCCGGTCGGCGAGCTTGAAAAACCACACGCGGTCTTCGACTGACATCAGCGCGCCGGATTTGTCGAGGTTCGAAAAGTCGGCGATGCCGGGGCCGAGGCGGTGGTCTTCGCGCCTGCGGATATGGCCCGCCGTGTTGTAGCCCTCGAGCTCACCGAAATGGCGGGTGAAGGCGATCTGCTCGGCGTCGGTCAATTCCTGCCCGGGAAAGACGAGGACGGCGTATTCATCCATCCCGGCCTCGATCGCCGCGACCTCCTCGCCATCGAGCGGGCGGCGGCAATCGATACCGGCTACTTCCGCGACGAAGACCGGGTGCAAAGGGCGGATCGATAACGGCATCGGGCGCTGCTCCTAGTTGGCGGCCGGCACATTTATTTGAAGTGCGGCCTAACCATTTGGCAATAGCGGGTTCATGACCTGGCTGCACAACTCCATGCGGGGCGCCCGCGATACAGAAGGAGTGCCTGGGTGCGCGAGGCGGGCTTGCGCCGTTCGGCCGGTCGCGTTACAGCTGATGCGTGCAATCTGGGAGCGTTTCAATGGCAACCACAATCACCGATGCGCCGGCCGAAGCGGTCAGCCCGTCCGGCATCAATCATCTCGTGCTGAACGTCCGCGACATCGACGAGTCGCACAAATTCTGGACCGAGATCGTCGGGTTCAAGCAGGTCGGCGAGCTGCACCCGCGGGCCGATCGGCCGACCCCGCCGAAAATGCGCTTTTACAGCGCCGTCAATGACGGCCAGCTGACCCACCACACGGTCGCCTTGGTCGAAAGCCCGAGCCTGCCGCCGCCCGCC
>DATKHX010000354.1:0-4228 GCA_035510075.1 Allostellaceae bacterium | reverse complement strand
CGACGGCGCCGCTCGTGCAGCTCGACGAACGATTGTGGCTGTTGGAGCTGTTTCACGGGCCGACCCTCGCCTTCAAGGATCTGGCGCTGCAGCTCGTGGGTCTCCTGTTCGATGCGGCATTGGCCCGGCGGGGCGAGCATGTGACGATCATCGGCGCCACCTCCGGCGACACCGGATCGGCAGCGCTCGAAGCCTGCCGCGACCGCGATGCGATCGACACCTTCATCTTCTACCCGTATGGCCGGGTGTCCGAAGTCCAGCGGCGGCAGATGACGACGGTCGAGTCGCCGAATGCCCACGCAATCGCGATCGAAGGCACCTTTGACGATTGCCAGGACCTGGTCAAAGCGCTGTTCGCCGATGCTCAGCTGCGCCAGGCGCTCAGTCTGGCGGCAGTCAATTCGATCAACTGGGCGCGGATCGCCGCCCAGACGGTGTATTACTTCGCCGCCGCAACAGCACTCGGCGCGCCATATCGGCCGGTGTCGTTCAGTGTGCCGACCGGCAATTTTGGCAATGTCTATGCCGGCCACGTCGCGCGCCATATGGGGTTGCCGATCGACCGGCTGGTGATTGGCACCAACCGTAACGATATCCTGGCTCGCTATATCGCCAATGGCGAGATGACGATCGCCGCGGTCGAGCCGAGCTTGAGCCCGAGCATGGACATCCAGGTCTCCAGCAATTTCGAGCGCCTGCTGTTCGAGCTGAAGGACCGCGACGGCGCCGCGGTCGGCGAGGCGATCGCCTCTTTCCGCCGCACCGGCACCCTGCCGCGGTCCGATGCGGAATGGCGGGCGGCGCAAGGCTTGTTTTCCGCTCACAGGGTCGATGACAGTAAAACCATGCAAACCATCGCCGAAACCTACGCGCGATCGGGAATGCTGATAGATCCCCACACCGCGGTCGCGGTCGGCGCCGCCCGCGCCGAGCTCGACGCCGATCCTGGTGCTGCGCCGATGGTGGCGCTGGCCTGCGCCCACCCCGCGAAATTTCCCGACGCCGTCGAGCGCGCGACCGGAATCCGCCCGCCATTGCCGTCGGCACTCGCCGATCTGTTCGAGCGCCGTGAGCGGCTCACGGTTTTGCCTAACAATCAGGCAGCAATAACGAGCTATATTCGCACCCATGCCCGGCGCAACGAGAGGGTCGCATGACGATTGAGCTGTCGAGACTGAAGAACGGGTTGCAGATCGCCACCGACCGGATCGATACCGTCGACACCGTTTCGCTCGGTATCTGGGTCGATGTCGGGACCCGCCACGAGCCGGCCGAGATCAACGGTGTCGCTCATTTTCTCGAGCATATGGCGTTCAAGGGCACCGAGCGACGCACGGCACTCGCCATCGCCGAGGAAATCGAGGCGGTCGGCGGCCACCTCAACGCCTACACCTCGCGCGAGAGCACGGCCTACTACGCCAAAGTGCTGAAGGAGGACGTGCCCCTGGCGCTCGACATCCTCGCCGACATCCTGCAGCACTCGACGTTCGAGCCCGAGGAGATGGAGCGTGAGCGCACCGTGATACTGCAGGAGATCGGCCAGGCCAACGACACGCCCGACGACATCATCTTCGACTACTTCCAAGAATGCGCCTATCCCGACCAGGCGATGGGGCGGCCGGTGCTGGGCCGGCCCGAGATCATCCGGCGTCTCGGGCGCGCCGACGTGACGACATACCTGCGCGACCATTACGGGGCGCGGCGGATGGTGTTGGCGGCGGCCGGCAATCTCGACCATGACCGGATCGCCGGGCTCGCCGAGCAGCTGCTCGCCGAGATGCCGGCGGAGCGCCCGGTGACGACGGAGCCTGCGCGCTATACGGGCGGCGAGCGGCGCGAGGAGCGTGATCTCGAGCAGCTGCATCTGGTCTTAGGATTTCCCGGCCTGGTGCTCGACGACCCCGATTATTATGCGGGCTCGGTGCTGACGACGGCGTTCGGCGGCGGCATGTCCTCGCGATTATTTCAAGAAATCCGCGAGAAGCGCGGACTCGTCTATGCGATCCATTGCTTTGGACACAGCTATCGCGACGGCGGGCTGTTCGGCATCTACGCCGGCACCGGCGAGGACGAGGCGGCCGAGCTGGTGCCGGCTTTGTGCGAGGAGGCCCGCAAGCTCGAAGACGGGCTCGCGCCCGTCGAGCTGGCGCGCGCCAAGGCGCAGCTAAAGGCGGGCTTACTGATGTCGCTCGAAAGCACGTCGGCGCGCTGCGAGCAGTTGGCCCAGCATCTTTTGATTTACGGCACGCCGTTTGTTCCCGCCGAGATCGTGCGGCGGATCGAGGCGGTCGACGACGCCGCGATCCGGCGCGTCGTGGGGCACTGGCGCGACGGCCCGCCGACCTTGACGGCACTGGGGCCGCTCGGCCGGCTCGAAGATTTCGACCGCGTGCAGGCGCGGCTCGCCGCCTGACGTCGCTGCCGCGATGGCGCCGCAGCGGAAATCCTTTCCCCGCCTGTTCTTGGCGCGCGCCGACCCGTTCCGGCTGGCCGGGGAGCGCCTCTACCTGCGCGCCCCCGAGCGCGGCGATTGGGAGGACTGGGCGAGCTTGCGCGCGCGTTCGCGACAATTTCTCGAACCATGGGAGCCGAGCTGGCCGGCCGACGCGCTGTCGCGGATGAGCTTCCGCTCGCGCGCCACCCGCTACGCCGAGGAGTGGCGCACCGACCAAGCCTATAATTTTTTCATTTTCTCGCACGACGACGAGCTGGTCGGCGGCATCGGGCTTTCTAATGTGCGCCGCGGCGTGTCGGAGACGGCGAGCCTCGGCTACTGGATCGGCGAGCCGTTCGCGCGCCAAGGGCTGATGACCGCGGCATTGCCATTGGTTCTCGATTTTTCGTTCGACCGGCTGCGCCTGCACCGGGTCGAGGCCGCCTGCCTGCCGACCAATGTCCCCAGCCGCGCCCTGCTGACGCGCACCGGCTTTCATCAGGAAGGCTACGCCCGCCGGTATTTGTGCATCGCCGGCAAGTGGCAGGACCACGTGCTGTTCGCAATCCTGCGCGAGGATTGGCGCCGCTAAGCAGGAACAGTCGGCAATCAGGCGTGGCCGGCGTCGCTCGACAGGGTCGAGAGGTCGATACCGAGCTTGGCCAATGCGCGCTGCCATTTGCCGTCGTGGTCGGGGTCGAAGACGATCGCCTCGTCGGCGGCGACCGAGAGCCAGCCATTGGCCTGGATCTCGGCGTCGAGCTGGCCCGGAGCCCAACCGGCATAGCCGAGCGCGAACAGGCTGCGGCGCGGCCCATGCCCCTGGCCGATCGCGCGCATGATGTCGAGCGTCGCCGTTATCGCGATGTTGCCGGTGACCGGCAGGGTCGCCTCTTCGCGGTAATCGGCCGTGTGCAGCACAAAGCCGCGGCCCGGCTCGACCGGGCCGCCGAAATGAACCGGGCGTTTTTTGGCGAAGGCTCCGGATTCGATCTGCAGCTGGGCGAACAATTCGGCGAGCGTCAGCGAGCCCAGCACCTTGTTGATCACCAGGCCCATCGCGCCCGCGTCGCCGCTGTGCGTGCACAGATAGATGACGGACCGGGCGAAGCGTGGATCGCCCATCTGCGGCATCGCCACCAATAGCTGGCCGGCCAGCGAGCTCAACCTTTCCTCCGCGGCGGTCTCTCGGTCATCGTTCCCGCTCCCTGCCCGATCCGCAAGTCTATATGCCGATCATAGGAGTTTCGTTGCGGGCCGCCGCACAAAAAATCGCCAACCCGGTTGATGTCCGTCCGGTTTGCCCGGCGATGCATGCTGTGGTATCGCTCCGCCGATCCGATCCCCAGGGGCGTGCCACGGCCGGGATCGAGCCGGTAGGTTTTGACAACACGGAGGTATACCCATGACGATCAATGTCGGCGACAAGCTGCCATCAGCGACCTTGCGGCAGGTTACGCCCGAGGGGCCGAAAGAGGTCAGCACCGACGATTTCTTCCGCGGCAAGAAGGTGGCCCTATTCGCGGTGCCAGGCGCCTTCACGCCGGCATGCTCGCAACGCCACCTGCCGGGCTATGTCGACAAAGCGACGGACATCAGGGCGAAAGGGGTCGACGAGATTGCTTGCGTCGCGGTCAACGACGCCGCCGTGATGGGCGCCTGGGGCAAGGACCAGAAGACCGAGGGCAAGGTGACCATGCTGGCCGACGGCAGCGGCGATTTCACCCGCGCGCTGGGGCTCGAGCTCGACCTCAGCAAGGGTGGGCTCGGGGTGCGCTCGAAGCGCTATTCGAT
>DATKHX010000353.1:0-3614 GCA_035510075.1 Allostellaceae bacterium | reverse complement strand
GAGGTGCCCGAACGCGCCGACGTGGTCGTAAAAGGCCTTTAGCTGGTCGAAGACGTCGTCGGGGGTGCCGGCGAAGGAGAGGCCGGCGTCGATCGCCTCGTCGACCGACATCGTGCGCGGGTTGATCGGGCGACCGTCCTTAGTCTGGACCCGCGTCGCGCGCGCCGCCATCGCACCCCCTGATTTCAGCATCTGCGCCGCCGCGCCCGGTGCTACGTAGCCCGGCGGGTTGGCGAATTGCGGCGCCACGATGCCGGAAGTCCGGCTGTAGCCGAGGATCTGGTCGGCGCGGCGCCGGCCCTCCTCGCGCGTATGCCCGACCCCGATCAGGGCCATGTAGGCGAGACGGTCGGGCCTCGGCTCGCGGCCGACCTCGCGGGCCTTTTTGCGATAGGCCTCGAAAATCGAGGGCGTGCGGACCCAGCCGGTGTTGAGCACCCCGATCACCATGCCGCGCGCCGCCGCCTCGATCGCGCTGCCGGGGCTGCCGACCGGGGTCCACACCGGCGGGTGCGGCTCCTGGTACGGCCGCGGCCAGACATTGACCGAGCGGTACTGGAAATGCGTGCCCTCCCAGTTGATCGGGCCGTCATGGCTGGTCATCGCCTTCAGGATCAAATCGTGCGCCTCCCAGAACCGTTCGGTCAGGTCGGCCGGGTTGGTGTTAGCGGGCGAGATCTCGAACGGCACGCCTTTGACAAAGCCCATCTCCAATCGGCCACGCGAGATCACGTCGATGATCGAATATTCCTCGGCGACGCGGATCGGGTCGTTGCGGTTGCCGATCGGCATGCCGAGCGCCAAGAGGCGCACCTTCTTGGTTTCGCGCGCCAGGATCGCCATCGGGATCGTGCACACCGCATCGCTGCACGTCGCGGTCGCGTGATGCTCGTTGGTCATGATGTTGATGTCGAGCTCGTCGCACAGCGCCCACTCGTCGAGATAGCGGTGATAGAGGTCGGCGCCGATTTTCGGGTCGTAGAGACGGCTCGGGATAATGACGCGGTACGATTGGCCGAGATGCTCCCACGCCGGGTGATAGGCCATCTCGCTGAAATGCCAGACCTTCATCGGGTCACCTCCGTTGCTGCGAAATGTGCGATTGCGTCGGCGACCGCCTCGGGCCGCTCGACCTGCGGATAATGCCCGGCCTGGGCGACGCGTTCGAACCTCGCGTTCGGCAGCGCCGCGCATAGTTTTTGGCCGTAATCGGGTGCCACGACGCCGTCATTGTCGCCCCACAGCACCAGGGTCGGCACTCGCACCCGGTGCAGCCATTGGCGCAACCCCGGATCGTGCATGTAAGGCCGCCAGCCATAGAGGGCCGTGGCCTCTCGGTCGCGGGCGATCGCGGTCAGCTCGTCGTCGCTCAACGAGGCGTAATCGGGCAGGGCCCGCGTCGGATCGAAGAACGTCCGTCGACGCACCTCGTCCTCGGGCAAGGCATAAACGTCGGCGATGTCGCGCTCCTCGCGGCTGCCGAATTTGAGCCCGAGCGAGTCGATCAGCACCAGTGCCGCGATTTTCTCGACCGAGCGCACTCCCATCTCGAGCGCGACCCACCCGCCAAATGACGAGCCGACGACCACCGCACTGTCCGGGCCTTGCCGGTCGAGCCAGTCGAGATAGAGATAGGCGAGATCGTGGACCGTGCGGAACCCGTCGGGCCGCTCGGATTGGCCAAAGCCCGGATGCCGCGGTGTCGTGACCTGCCAATGTCGGGCCAGCCGGTCGAGAAAGGCGGCGTTCTGCGCCACATAGTCGCCGCCGTGCAGAAACAGCAATGGCGGGCCCGCACCGGCAATCGAGCCGTCGAGGGCGTATTTTCCGATTTCGATCCCCGCCATTCTCTCTCCTCCCGATTGCTGTGGCGCTGCGAGCAAAGCCGTCGCCGGTCGACAAGTATCGCGATCCTTGGCGGCGCGGTCCACCCGCGCCTCGGGCAATCGATCGGTTCTTGCTTTTTGCGCGAGGCGGAGCGAGCTAAGCTGATCAGAGGCGCGAAAGGAGCGAGCCGTGGTGGAGGCACCGCGATTGCCGCAATCGGGCATCAAAACGGCGCCAATGCCGGTCGAGGAGATCGCGCAAGTCCTGGCGCTGCACCCGACCTTTAGGCATTTCGATCGGGCGGCGCTGCGCGAGGTCGCGGCGCGCTGCGGCTCGGCGACGTTCGCCGCCGGCGTCACGATCATGCACCAGGGCGATCCCGGCAACTTCGCCTATCTGATCCTGACGGGCGAAGCCGACGTGTTTGTCGAAATCCCGGCCGGCCGCATCCCGATGGCGACGCTCGGCCGGCACAGCACCATCGGCGAGCTCGGCGCTTTTACCGACATGCCGCGCACCGCCACTGTCGTTGCCCGCACCGAACTCGTCACCCTGCGCGTCGAGCGCGACACCTTGATGAGCCTCGCGGCGGATTTCCCGGTGATCGCCGTCGCCGTGATCGGCGAGCTCGGCCGCCGCCTGCACAGCATGAACATGCCGCTCGCCTATCTGACCTATGCGGCGGGGGCATTGGCGCGCGACGAGTACGACCCGGCGTTGTTGGCTGAGCTGACCGATCAGCAGGGCGAGCTCGCCAACTTCGCACGCGTCTTCGCCAACATGGCGGCCGAAATCCGCGACAAGCAGCAGCGCCGCCGCGAGATAGAGGCCGCCGCCGATCTGCAAAAATCGATCCTGCCCGGGCCACTTCCCCGCGAAGGTGCAGCTCGCGCCCTCGACCTGCACGCCGAAATGCACCCGGCGCGCGACATCGGCGGCGATTTTTACGACTACCGCCTGATCGGCGAAAAACGGCTCGTCGTTACCGTCGCCGATGTTTCGGGCAAGGGTTTTGCGGCAGCTTTTTTTATGGCGGTCTCGTGCACGGTGCTGCGCTCGGTGGCCGGAATGGCCGATTTGGCCGCGGCGATGGCCGACGCCAACCGCCTGCTCTCGGCCGACAATGAAGCCTGCATGTTCGTCACCGTGTTTTGCGGCGTGCTCGACCTGGCAAACGGGGTGCTGCGTTGGTGCAATGCCGGGCACAACCCGCCCTATCTGCTGCGCGCCAATGGCGGGCGCGAGATGCTGCGCGCGACCGGCGTCCCGTTCGGCATCGATCCCGCCGGGTACCATCGCATCGGCGAGAGCGTGCTGATGCCCGGCGACGGGCTGTTCCTGTACAGCGACGGCATCACCGAGGCCTTCAACCCGCGGGGCGAGCTTTACGGCAGCGAGCGGCTCGAACGAGCGCTCGACCAGGTGAAAGGGCGCCGGGCCGGCGAAATCGTCGCTGCCATCCTCGCCGACACCGAGCGCTTTGCCGCCGGCGGCGAGCAATCGGACGACATCACCTGCCTCGCCCTGCGCTACCAGCCATGACCGCAAATGCCACACTGGCGTTGTATTCTGCGGTCTATAGGCGCCCGCGAGATAGTCGTCCGACGACGTCGCCGATACCTGATCTCGACCTGATAAAACGGGAGGACCGGGGCGGAGGGTGAGCGTGCAGCGTGGTTGCGGCGCGGGGGTGGCGGACAGGATGGGGCGGTGAACCGGCTGTTGCAGGATCTGCGGGTCGTCGAGATTTCAGCCTTTGTCGCCGCCCCGCTCGGCGGCATGACGAT
>DATKHX010000352.1:0-3302 GCA_035510075.1 Allostellaceae bacterium | reverse complement strand
GACCGCCTCCGCCGCCTGCGCGTATTCGCGAATGACCGCCGGCTCGCCGCCGATATCGCTCCACGGCAGTAACGTCCCCAACTCCATCACCGATCTCCCCGGTACCTTTGTCGCATGGGCCAGCCTACACCCGAGGGGCGCGGGCGACGACGGCAATCATCGGGTCGCTCTGATCCTCGACCCATTCGGCGAGGCGATGGGTTTCGATGTCGGCGAAGCCGGCATGGCGCAGGTAATGCTCGACGAGCCTGGCGTGGCCGTTATCGTCGAGCGAGCGCCACACGGCCACCGCCTTGGTCCAGAAGCAGCGGTTCGAAAAACCGATCACGACCGGGCCGCCGGGCCGGAGCACGCGCGCGACCTCGCCCAACAGCTCGACCGGGCGTTCCAGGTATTGGATCGAGACGCAGATCATCGCCGCATCGGCGCTGTCGTCCGACAGCGGCAGGGTCGGATCACGGTTGAAATTCTGCACGAACCAGCGGTTGAGGCGCGGGTTGGCGGCCAATTCCTCGGCGTTCATGCCGTGGCCGATGATTTCGCCATAAGCGATCTCCGGCGGCAAGTGGCTGACCCAGCTCGACATCAGGTCGACGAGCACGCCGCCCGCCGGCAACACCGCGCGGTAGAAATCGGTCAGGGCGGCGATGGCGCCGTCGTCGATGTGGCAGACGAGCCGCGCCGGCTCGTAGAAGATTTCGTCCTCCTCCGCATCGAGCTTGGCGAAGGCTCCGGGTGCCAGCCCAAGAGGGTCGCGATTCATTGGCCTGGTGCCTTACGCGGCGCGGCCGGAGCCGGATTCGATAGTTTTCATCGCAGCCTCCGCGCTCTCGGTGGGGACCGGACGAGAATGGCATGCGGACGAATGCGGCGCCAGCCGGGAACCGCCCCTCACTCCGACCCTCTCCCCGCAGGCGGGGAGAGGGGGAGGGACGGCGGGTCGCTTCGGTGCTAGTGGGCCGCGTGCTCGCAGTTGACCATCCACGGGATGCCGAACTGGTCGACCAGCATGCCGAAGCGGCGCGCCCAAAAAGTCTCCGCGATCGGCATTTGCACGGTGCCGTTCTCGGACAACGCCTTGAAGACGCGCTCGGCCTCGGCCGGCTCGTCGACCCCGAGCATTACCGTCATCCCCTTTGTCGGCTGATAGTGGTCGGGCGTGGCGTCGCTGCCCATCAGCACCTTGTCCCCGACGGTCAGCCGGGCATGGGCGATCTTGCCGTGAAAATCGGCCGGCGACTGGTCCTTCATCGGCGTCTCGCCATAAGTCATCATGGCGACGATTTTACCGCCAAGCGCCTTTTCGTAGAACTTGAACGCGGCCTCGCAGCGGCCGTCAAAGCCCAGATACGGGTTCAGCTCCATGTTTCGCTCCTACAGTGAAGTCTCGGTTTCGTACGCACCGCGACCGTGTCGTCTCTTTGGACTAATTCTTCGCGGCGAGTTGAGCGCGCATGCGGTTCTCGGCATCGCGCAATTCGGGGGTGAGGGCCGGGCCGAAATCCTCGGCCTCGAAGACCTGCCGGATTTCGATCGCCCCACCCAGGAAGGGAACGCGTTTCGCCCAGTCGATCGCCTCCTCCTTCGATTTGACATTGATGATCCAGAAGCCCGCGATCAATTCGTTCGGATCGGCGAAGGGGCCTTCTATAACGGTCCGTTTTGGCCCGGCGAACAAGATTCGGGCACCCTTCGAGCTCGGGTGCAGCCCGTCGGCCGCGAGCATCACCCCGGCCTTGACCATCTCCTCGTTGAATTTCACCATCTCGGCAAACAGCTCCTTCGGGGGCAGGACCCCGGCCTCGCTGTCGCGGTCGGCTCGCACCTGCAGCATGAAGCGCATCGTCATTTCTTCCCATGTAATTTCGAGTCCGTGTTCGCGGCGCGCCGATAGCGGCGTCCGCGGGTGCCCTCAGTCGTCGACCGCCTGATAGGCCAAGGTCCAGAAATCGCGGCAGATGTCGGGCGGGTTTGGCGAAGTCCAGGCGCGCTGGGTCAACAGGATGCCGACCATGCCCTCTGCCGGGTCCGATCGCCACGAGGTGCCGAGGCCGCCGTCCCAGCCGTATTGGCCGACCGGCTCGGCCGGGCTCGTGCGCCGGGTGACGACCGAGACTCCAAACCCCCAACCGTGATTGTCGAAGAAGCCGGGGGCGAGCTCGGACACGGCTTTTTGCCCAGGGGTCAGATGGTCGGCCGTCATGGTTTCGACCGAGGCCCGCGACAGGACGCGCTCGCCGTCATGTTTACCGTGGTTCAGCAGCATCCGAGCAAAGGAAAAGTAATCGTCCGCCGTCGAGACCAGACCGCCGCCGCCCGATGGGAACGCGGGCGGGCAACTCCATTGGCCGCCAGCCGCTTTGTCGTAGACCTTGAGCGCGCCGGTCTCGGGGCTGGTCCAATAGCTGTCCGCAAGGCGGTCGAGCTTCGCCTCCGGCACGCTGAAACCGGTGTCGGCCATGCCGAGCGGCTCGAACAGGCGCTCGTGCAGGAACGTCTCAAACGGCTGGCCAAAAGCGCGCGCAATCAGCACGCCCAGCACATCCGAGCCGGTGTTATATACCCATTTCTCGCCCGGCTGGTGCATCAGCGGCAAAGTGCCGAAACGGCGGAGCCATTCGTCGGGCGCGGGCGGCGTCTGCGGCTGGGGCATTCCCTGACCGAGGTCGAGCTCGCTCGCGGCCCGCTGGATCGGATAGGTGCCGGGCGGCGCCATCAGGATGCCGAAGCCCAGGCGAAAGGTCAGCAGGTCGCGCAACGTGATCGGACGCTTCGCCGGCTCGGTGTCGTCGAGCGGGCCGTCGAGGCGCTTCAACACGCGGCGCCGGGCGAGTTCGGGCAACAGCCGTTCGACCGGATCGTCCAGCCGCAGCCGGCATTCCTCGACCAGGATCATCGCCGCCGCGGCAGTGATTGGTTTGGTCATGGAAGCGATGCGGAAGATCGTGTCGCGCCGAACCGGATCGCGGCCGCCGAGCTTCTTGCCGCCGATCGTCTCGACATGGGTCTCGCCGTGCCGGGCAAGCAAGGCAACGACACCTGGCACCTCGCCGCGCTCGACATAGCCAGCGAGGGCCGGCCGCAGGCGGGCGAGGCGCGATTTAGAAAACGCCGTTCCCATCCGATTTCCCCGACCTTGACCTCTACCCGCCGCAACAGGAGGTATTGCCCGGAGCCTTGTCGTATTCGTCGTGGCGCTTTACCCAATCCATCAAATTGTGGTGCGGGCCGGTCTCGTTGCGCCCCTTTGGCGTCAGATCGAGGACCATGTAGGTGGTCAGCAGTTCCTCGGCGCCACGTGC
>DATKHX010000351.1:0-15131 GCA_035510075.1 Allostellaceae bacterium | reverse complement strand
CCGAGCAGAACTTCAACCAGGCGGTCCGCATCGCCGACCGCGGCTACGTGATCGTCCACGGCAAGATCGCCTTCGAAGGCGGCTCGGCCGCCGAACTCAACAACAACGAGCTCGTCCGCAAATTCTACCTCGGGCTCTAGCCAGGCGGCCCACTCGGCCCGCACCCCGATAGCGGCGCGAACGGGTATTTCCGGGTCGGGGATAATTGCTGGCTCGCCGACGAGATTTCTGCCTATAACGCGCCCCGGCGCCAGCTCCCGGCGCCCCGCCGGGGAATTTGTCGCTTCACCACAGCCGTTGCTTCAGGCGCTGACCCGATCTCAATAATGTGGCGTTAGCTTGGTGCACGGACCGAGCGCATAGATGCCAGATACGGCAGTCATTCACAGCGACACTCGCCCGGGGATCGGACAGAGCCTGGCGGTGGCGGCGCTCGGCGTCGTCTATGGCGACATCGGCACCTCGCCTCTCTACACCGTCAAGCAGTGCTTCGGCAGTACGAGCGTCAGCGAGTCGCGGGTGTTCGGGGTCCTGTCGTTGATCGCCTGGTCGCTGACCTTGGTCGTCACCGTCAAATACGTGCTCGTCCTGCTGCGGGCCGACAATCGCGGCGAGGGCGGTATTCTGGCGCTGATGGTGCTGGCGCTGCGCGCCGCCACCACCGGACGTAGTCGTTGGATCATGTGGGCCGGGCTGATCGGCGCTGCGCTGTTTTACGGCGACGGCGTCATCACCCCGTCGATTTCGGTGCTGAGCGCGGTCGAGGGCCTGAAAGTCGCGACCCCTGCGTTCGAACCCTATGTCGTGCCGCTGACGTTGCTGCTGCTGGTTGCCCTGTTCATCGTCCAGCGGCGCGGCACCGGTCTTGTCGGCGCCTATTTCGGCCCGGTGATGATCCTGTGGTTCACCGCGATCGGGGTTCTCGGCGGGTTCGAGATCGCGCGCCGGCCTTCGATTCTGCTGGCGGTCGACCCGCGCCACGCGGTCAATTTGATGCTGCACCATCCCTGGCATGGCTTTGTCCTGCTCGGCTCGGTGGTGCTCGCGGTGACCGGGGCCGAGGCGCTTTATGCCGATATGGGGCATTTCGGGCGCTCGCCGATCCGCCGCGCCTGGATGCGGTTTGTGTTCCCGGCGCTCTTGTTGAATTATTTCGGGCAAGGCGCGCTGCTGCTCGCCAAACCCGAGGCGATCGCGAACCCGTTTTTTATTTTGGCGCCGGGCTGGGCGCTCTATCCGCTCGTGGTCCTCGCCTCGACCGCCACCGTCATCGCCTCGCAAGCGGTGATCTCGGGCGCCTTCTCAATCACCCGCCAGGCGGTGCAGCTGGGCTATTTGCCGCGCATGCTGGTTCGCCACACTTCCGAACAGGAAATCGGACAGGTCTATGTGCCGGCGCTAAACGGGATGCTGCTGGTCGCCGTCGTCGCGACCGTGATCGGGTTCCGCTCCTCGGACGCGCTCGGCGGCGCCTACGGCATCGCCGTCACCGGGACGATGACGGTCACGACCGTGCTCGCCTTCGTTTATTTCCATTGGGGCGCGGGCTGGCGGCTGTGGCGGCTCGTCCCGCTGTTCGCGTTGTTCCTCCTGGTGGACCTCTCGTTTTTCGGCGCCAATCTGTTGAAGATCATCGAGGGCGGCTGGTTTCCGCTGGCGATCGCCGGAACGATCTACACCGTCATGATGACGTGGCTGTGGGGCCGGCAGCGGATCGCGGTCCAGCGCGCGAGCGGCGCCTTGCCGCTCGTCACCCTGATCGAGAATCTGAGGCCCGACCATCCGGCGCGCGTCCCCGGCACCGCGATCTATATGACCGCCCGCGTCGACAATGTGCCCGCTGCGCTGCTGCACAACATGAAGCACAACAAGATCCTGCACGAGCGCAACGTGCTGATGACGGTGCGCACCGAGGACGTGCCGCGCCTGCCCGAGGCCGAGCGGCTGCAGATCGACCATCTGAGCCAGAATTTTCACACCGTGACGATCCATTACGGCTTTCTGGAGGAGCCCGACATCCCGCGCGCCTTGGCGCTGTGCCGGGTCGGCGGCTTCCGCTTCAACCTAATGGACACCTCGTTCTTCGTCGGCCGCGAGAAGATCGTCGCCAACGGCCGGTCGGGCATCATGCTGCCGTTCAAAAAGCTGTTCGTGCTGTTGACCAATGTGGCGCTCGACGCCACCGAGTTTTTCCACATCCCGCTCAACCGCATCGTCGAGCTCGGCGGCCAGGTCGAGCTCTAGCGCCCGGGCTTCGATATGGCGCGGATGTTCGGGTCGATCAGCCCCGTTCTTTGCGCGCGAATATCGGCGGTTCCATTATCGACAGCATAAACCCCCGGATCCGAGCGTAAGCGTCGTCCGAGGGCAGGCGCTGCGGCGGCGCCGTCGTCGCCTCCCCGACCCGAGTGCGTTCTCTCCATTTTCTGACCGCGAGGCTTAGTTCGGGATCGGCGAGGATAAAATCGACGGTCTGGTTCTGCGTGCCGGGGGTGGGGGCGCCGTTTTCCGCGCTGAGCTCGCGGTAGAGCTCGATTACATACGCGATGGCGTCGCCGATCATCGCGGTGTCTTCGGTGAGGCCAGTCATCCGTTTTCTCCGGGTCTCGCTGCTTTTGCCAATAACGCCGCTGATGGGTCGCCGTTCGCTTTATCGCCGGCGCGCAAAGGCGCGGACGGTGGCCGCAAGCCCGGCCTCAGGCGTCACCGCGGGCGACCAGCCGAATGTGCGACGCGTCTCGGCGTCGTCGACCTGCAAGGATGAGATCAGGCGGGACAGGGCTGGCCCGAACGCCGGAACGGAACCAAAGGCGGCAAGGAGGGCCGACGGGACGGGAAACAACCGAGCCCGACGTCCGAGCCCGTTCGCCAGCGCGCGAATCAGCTCGGGGGTCGACAGATCAGCTTCGTCGCGCGCCAAGAGAACAAGGTCTCCGGCGGCGGGATGGGTGCAGGCCACCGCCAGGAGATCGACGAGATTGTCGAGAAAGATCAAGCTGCGGCGATTGTCGATCGCCGAAAACGGCAATGGTGCCCCGCTCGCGACCAGTCCGATCAGCGCCCGGAAATTTCCTTTGACACCCGGGCCATAGACCAGTGGCGGCCTCAGGATGACGACATCGAGCCCGGAATCGCGCGCGGCCGACGCCAACGCGCGCTCGATCGCGAGCTTGGCCCGGCCATAGACGTCGCGCGGCAGCGACGGGTCGCTGGCACGAAACGGCATGCCGGGCCGGGTCGCATCGCCCATCGCACGGATCGAGCTGAGGTGGACGAGGCGGCGCACGCCAGCCAGGGCGGCAGCGCGCGCCAATGCGGACGCGGCGGCGGCCTCGCGCTCGCCGGCGGCGAAACTGACCGGTCGGTGGGCGCTGGTGGCAAGGTGGACGACGATATCGATGTCTTCGAGATGCACGCCCCAATCGGTCTGCGGGCCGATATCGCCGACCGGGCGCAGTGCGACCCCGGCGATGGGCTCGGTCGCACCCCGCGTCGCGCCGAGGACGGCGTAGCCGCGCCGTCCCAACTCACGGCACAGCGCGCGGCCGATGAAACCTGCCGCACCGGTCACCAGAATACGGGCCAGCTGGCGCCTCCCCTTCCCGATCAGACAAATTGCGCAAGCGATCCTCAAGCGGATGCATTAGAGAGGGCAGCACCCTGCGGCAAGCCGGCCGCGAGGCGCTATCGACCCTTTTCGCTGCGATCGGCGAGTGGCCCTTTACGATCTGATCCGACGCCAGCCTCTCCTCCCTTCCCCGATGCATGACGGCAGGGGGCGGCCTAAGCTGCTGTTTCTCGTCACCGAGGATTGGTATTTCTGCTCGCATCGCCTGCCGGTCGCGAGAGCGGCGCGTGATGCCGGTTTTGAGGTCGTCGTCGCGACGCGGGTGCGAGCACATCGCACGCAGATCGCGGAGGAGGGTTTTGCGGTTCGCCCGCTCGCCTGGCGGCGGCGCGGCGACGGCGTCGTCGGCGCGGCACGGGCGATTGCGGCAATTGCCCGGCTTTACCGGGCCGAGCGGCCGGATATCTTACATCACGTGGCGCTGAAGCCGGTGCTGTTCGGCGGCCTCGCCCGTGCCCTGGCGTTTCCTGGCGCACCGGATCCGCCGGCCGTGATCGGATCGGTGATGGGGCTCGGTTCCGGGTTCTCGGCAACGGGTCTCGCGGCGCGGCTGCGCCGGCCGGCCCTGGGCTGGGCGCTGCGCCTCGCCGCCGACCGCGGTGGAAGCCGCGTTGTCGTGCAGAACCCGGAGGACGGCGCGGCACTCGCCGCACTCGGGATCGACCGGCAGCGTATCGCGCTGATTCGGGGATCGGGGGTGGATATCCGCCGCTTCGTCCCGCTGCCGGCGCCAACGGGCGACACGGTCAGGGTCGCGCTCGTCTCGCGCATGCTGCGAGACAAGGGTGTGCTCGACGCGGTCGCCGCGGTCCGGCTGCTGCGGGCACGCGGATTACCGGTTGAATTGACGCTGGCGGGCCCCACCGACCCGGATAATCCCGGCTCGCTGTCGGCGCGCTCTTTATCGGCGCTTGCCGCCGAGCCCGGCGTCACATGGCTCGGCGCGGTTGCCGACGTGCGCGAGGTATGGCGCCGGGCGGCAATCGCGGTGCTGCCGTCAACCTACGGCGAAGGGGTGCCGAAGGCGCTCCTCGAAGCCGCTGCCTGCGCCCGGCCGATCGTTGCCAGCGACGTCCCGGGCTGCCGTGACGCGGTGCTTGCCGGCGACAGCGAAAGCGGCATCCTGGTGCCGCCAGGTGATGTCGGCGCGCTCGCCGATGCGCTTGCGGCACTTGCCGCGGACCCGCCGCGGCGAGCGGCTATGGGAGGGTGCGGCAGAGCGTTGGTCGAATCCCGCTTTGCCGATGACATCGTGGCGCGCGAGACATTGGCCCTTTATCGCGCCGCCATCGCGGAGAGGGCGGCGGCGCAGTGACACGCGCTTGGCTCGCCGCCGCGGCGATCGGCGGATTTCTGTCGGTAGCGGCCGGGGCAGTTGCGGCCCATCTCGCGAATGGTGACGCGCGAGCGGCGGAGCTGCTGCGAACCGGCGCGCTTTATGGCATGGTGCACGCAGTCGCGCTTCTTGCTACGGCCGCGATTGCCGAACGCAGAGACCGGAAGAGCCTGTTGTTGGCGATTACGGGGTGGAGCTTCGTCGCCGGCATCTTTTTGTTCAGCATCAGCTGTTTGCACTGGCTTTGACCAGGTCGGTGTGGTTTGCCGAGCTCACGCCATTCGGCGGGGCGGCGCTGTTGCTCGGCTGGGTTGCACTCGGCCTTCACACGGCGAGCCGGAGCTGATTCGCGTCTGCGGTGCGATCTTATCCGGCAAAACGGATGCTGGCCGCGCCGCCAATATGTAAAACTCGGCGCGGCTTGCTGCCGAGGAGCTTGCGATGACCACCCTGCTCTATACTCATTCAGCCTGTCTCGAACACGATCCCGGAACCCATCATCCCGAATCGCCGGCACGGCTGCGCGCGGTGCTGGCGGCGCTTTCCGGTCCGCAATTCGCCGCGCTCGAGCGGCGCGAGGCGCCGGAGGCGGCGATCGACGATCTGCTGCGGGCGCATCCGCGTCGTCACGTCGAGCGCATCCTGAATGCCGTTCCGAGGGCAGGCTATGTCGCGATCGATGCCGACACGGTGCTGTCGCCGGGCTCGGGCCGGGCGGCATTGCGTGCAGTGGGCGCGGTTGCCGCCGCCGTCGATGCGGTCGTCGCCGAGGAAGCCGACAACGCCTTTTGCGCGGTGCGACCGCCCGGGCATCATGCCGAACCCGACCGGGCGATGGGGTTCTGCCTGTTCAACAGCGCCGCCATCGGCGCCTTGCGAGCCCGCGATGTCCACGGCCTCGGGCGGGTTGCGGTCGTCGATTTCGACGTTCACCATGGCAACGGCACGCAGGCGGCATTCGAAGCCGACGAGACCCTGTTTTACGCGTCCACCCACCAATACCCGCTTTATCCCGGCACCGGTGCCGCGAGCGAGACCGGAGTGGGCAACATCGTCAACGTGCCGCTACGGTCGATGTCCGGGTCGGGGCCGTTTCGCCGCGCGTTCGGCGAGCGCATCCTGCCGGCGCTCGATGATTTCCGCCCGGAGCTGGTCATTGTCTCGGCCGGGTTCGACGCACACCGCAGCGATCCGCTGGCACAGCTGATGCTGGACGAAAGCGACTACATCTGGGTCACCGAAAAGCTCGTCGGATTAGCCCGCCGCCACGCCCAGGGGCGGCTGGTCTCGACCCTCGAAGGCGGCTACGATCTGGCAGCACTCGGAGCCAGCGCCGCAGCGCATGTGCAGGCGCTGATGGCCGAGTGAGGGCCACCCTAACCCCGCTGTTGCAGTCTTGCGACGGCCGCGCGATATTGCATGATCGCGAGCGGCTAGAGTGGACTCTCAACCTGACGTTATTTTTTTGAAAGAGTGCCGGATGACCGAGACGAACCCGCCCCCCGAAATCGCGGGGATGAGTTTCGAGGATGCGCTCGCCGAGCTCGAACATATCGTTCGGCGGCTCGAAGCCGGCCAGGTCAAGCTCGATGAGGCTATTCTCTCCTACGAGCGCGGGGCACAGCTGAAGCAGCATTGCGAACGGAAGCTCAACGAAGCGCAGCAGCGGGTTGAGCGCATCGTCATCGGCGCCGACGGCGCCCTTTCGACGGAGCCGGCGAAGTTTGACTGACAAATTGTGGTCCCCGGTGGTCACTTTCGAAGAGGCGCTCGCGCACGCGGCGAGCCTGACCGATTCGCTGCTGCAGCGGCTGCTGGTCGTGCCGCCGGATCTCGAAGCGCGGGCGTACGAGGCGATGCGCTATGCAGCACTCGGTCCGGGCAAGCGGCTCCGCCCGTTTCTGGTGCTGGCCGGCGCGCACCTGTTCGGCATCGAGCGGCAATGCGCGTTGCAAGCGGCGGCGGCGGTCGAAATGGTCCACGCCTATTCGCTGGTGCACGACGACCTGCCGGCGATGGACGACAGCGATTTGCGGCGCGGCCGACCGACCTGCCACAAGGAATTCGACGAGGCGACCGCGGTGCTGGCCGGCGACGGTCTGCTGACGGCCGCTTTTGGCGTGTTGGCGCATCCCGACACGCATGCCGATCCCGCGGTCAGGTGCGAGCTGGTGGCGGCGCTGGCTGCGGCAGCCGGCGCTGCCGGCATGGTCGGCGGCCAAATGATCGACCTGATCGCCGAGCATCGGCCGCTCGACATCGGAGCGATCACCCGGCTGCAGCGGATGAAGACCGGGGCGCTGATCGCCTTTTCGTGCGAATCGGGTGCGATTCTCGCAAAGGCGCCGGCCGAGCCGCGCGCCGCGCTCCGCGGCTATGCCCATGACCTCGGGCTCGCCTTTCAGATCGCCGACGATCTTCTCGATGTCGAAGGCTCGGCGGCAGAAACCGGAAAGCCCGTCGGCGCAGACGCCGCCGCCGGCAAGGCCACGTTCGTGTCGATCCTCGGCGTCGAGCGGGCGCGCGCGCAAGCCGAGCTTCTGATCGGCCAAGCGGTCGCACACCTTGATTTGTTCGGGGGAAGAGCGGAACTTTTAAGAGAAGCGGCGCGATTCGTAATCAGCCGCCGCACGTGAGGAGCCCAGCATTGGATCCAAACCCGAGTCGTCCGATCTCCAATCGGACGCCGTTGCTCGACAGGATCGACATTCCCGCCGACCTGCGCCGGCTGCCCGAATCGGATCTACGCCAGCTCGCCGACGAGTTGCGCGCCGAGCTGATCGACGCGGTCTCGATCACCGGCGGCCATTTCGGCGCCGGGCTCGGCGTCGTCGAGCTGACCGTGGCGCTGCACTACGTCTTTGACACGCCCAACGACCGGCTGATCTGGGACGTCGGGCATCAGGCCTATCCGCACAAGATCCTGACCGGCCGGCGCGACCGCATCCGCACGATCCGGCAGGGCGGCGGGCTTTCCGGCTTCACCAAGCGCTCGGAAAGCGAATACGACCCGTTCGGCGCCGCCCACAGCTCGACCTCGATCTCCTCGGGGCTGGGCATGGCCGTTGCCCGCGACCTGCGCGGCGAGCGGCGCAACGTCATCGCCGTGATCGGCGACGGTGCCATGAGCGCCGGCATGGCGTACGAAGCGATGAACAATGCCGGGGCGATGGATTCGCGGCTGATCGTGATTTTGAACGACAACGACATGTCGATCGCCCCGCCCGTGGGTGCGATGAGCGCCTACCTGTCGCGGCTGCTGTCGTCGAAATCCTTCATGTCTTTGCGCCACATCGCCAAGGAAGTGGCGCGGCACTTCCCGAAGCCGCTAGAGGACGCCGCGCGCCGCGCCGAGGAGCTCGCCCGCGGCTTTGTCACTGGCGGCACTTTGTTCGAAGAGATGGGGTTTTATTACGTTGGCCCGATCGATGGTCACAATATCGACCATCTGTTGCCGGTGCTGAAGAACGTCCGCGACACCAAGGAGACCGGCCCGATTCTGGTCCACGCGGTGACGGAGAAGGGGCACGGCTATCTGTCGGCCGAGCAGGCCGACGACAAATGGCACAGCGTCGCCAAGTTCGACGTCGTGACCGGCACCCAGGCGAAATCGACGCCGAAGGCCCCGGCCTATACCAGTGTCTTCGCCAAGGCGCTGATCAGAGAAGCAGAAGCCGACGATCGCATCGTCGCGATCACCGCGGCGATGCCGTCCGGCACCGGGCTCAACCTGTTCGGCGAGAAATTCCCGAACCGCTGCTTCGATGTCGGCATTGCCGAGCAGCATGCGGTGACCTTTGCCGCGGGGCTCGCGGCCGAGGGCATGAAGCCGTTTGCGGCGATCTATTCGACCTTTCTACAGCGCGCCTACGACCAGGTCGTGCACGACGTCGCGATCCAGAAACTGCCGGTGCGCTTCGCGATCGATCGTGCCGGCCTCGTCGGCGCCGACGGCCAGACCCATGCCGGCTCGTTCGACGTGACTTATCTCGGCTGCCTGCCCGGGTTTGTGATCATGGCGGCGGCCGACGAGGCCGAGCTCGTGCACATGGTGGCGACTTGCGCCGTATTGGACGACGGGCCATCGGCGCTGCGCTACCCGCGCGGCGACGGGATCGGCGTGCCGCTGCCCGAAAAGGGCGTGCCGCTCGAAATCGGTCGTGGCCGCATCGTCCGCGAGGGCATGACGATAGCACTCCTCAGCTTGGGCGGCCGCCTCGCCGAATGCATGAAAGCAGCGCAGGAGCTGGCCTCCTACGGGTTGTCGACGACGGTCGCCGACGCCCGTTTCGCCAAGCCGGTCGATACCGACTTGATCGATCGGCTGGTGCGCGAGCACGAGGTCGTGATTACGATCGAGGAAGGGGCGATCGGCGGCTTTGGCAGCCACGTGCTGCATCATTTGGCGACGAGCGGCCTGCTCGACCACGGCTTGAAGATCCGCACGATGGTCCTCCCCGATGTGTTCCTCGAGCACGACAGCCCGCAGGCGCAATACGATCAGGCCGGGCTCAATGCGCGCCATATCGTGGCGACGGCGATGTCGGCGCTCGGCCGCGAGATCGCGTCGCAACCGGCGCGGGCCTAGGTGTATTCGCGGCAACAGCCGCGGTTGGCGCGTACCCTCGCCCGCCTCGCCGCGCTCGGCCCCCTCTCCCGCATTGCGGGAGAGGGGGACCCGGCCCGAAGGGTCGGGGCGGGTGAGGGCTGCGCCGTCGAACAAAGTTGCTGAAGCGTCGCGCCGACCAGCTGCTGGTGGAGCGCGGCTTGGCGCAAAGCCGAGTCCGGGCGCAGGCGCTGATCCTCGCGGGTCTGGTGTTCGCCGGCGAGCGCCGAATCGACAAGGCCGGTCAAGCGCTGGCGGAGGATGCCGCGATCGAGGTGCGGGGGCGTGACCATCCTTGGGTGTCGCGCGGCGGCGTCAAGCTCGCGCATGCGCTCGAATGCTTCGCAATCGACCCGAGCGGCTGGATCGCGCTCGATATCGGCGCGTCGACCGGCGGCTTTACCGATGTGCTGCTGACCCGCGGTGCCCGGCGCGTTTATGCGGTCGATGTCGGGCACGGGCAGCTCGCCTGGAAATTGCGCCAGGACCGGCGCGTTATCGTTCACGAGCGAATGAACGCCCGCGCGCTCAGCCGTGAGCAAGTCCCCGAACCAGTCGATCTTATCGTCTGCGATGCGAGCTTTATCGGCCTCGCGACGGTGCTGCCGGCGTCCCTCGCGTTAGCGGGCGAGCGGGCGGCGCTCGTTGCGCTCGTCAAGCCGCAATTCGAGGCCGGCCGCGAGCATGTCGGCAAAGGCGGCGTGGTGCGCGATCCCGCGGTCCACCGCGAGGTCTGCGACCGCGTCGTCGCCTGGGTCGACGCGCAGCCCGGCTGGACGGCGACCGGCATCGTCGAAAGCCCGATCCTCGGCCCCGAAGGCAATCGCGAGTTCCTGCTCTATGCCCGCCGCGGCTCGACCGATGGATAGACCGCGCCGCCGCTCGAAAGGCCGCCGGTTGAAACCGGACCCGGTCGCAGCCCTACGGCATCCAGGACGGTTTGCAGGTCGCCAAAGCGAAATGGCTTTTCGAGCAACCCAAGCGGCCGTTCCGCCACGGATTGGCCGGGCCGGAATTTACTTCCGCTCAAGGTGAAGGTCGGGATTCCGAGCGCCGCGCAATTGCGTCCCAAGGTTTCTTCGTCACCGAACCCGAGCACCAAATCGGTGACGACGACATCGATCGATTGCGTCGCCAGCGACCAGGAGGCTTCGACAGCATCGGCGCAGGTCTCGACCACGTGACCGCAATCGGAAAGGATGCCGGCGATAAGCCGGCGGATGTGCTGATCGGACTCTGCGAGGAGAATTCGCGCCATCGGTCACCCCGATCCGGCTTGAATGAAGCTCGGACCGGGCCCGATCAGACCCGATCAATTCTAAAAAAGCGTGAAGATGACCTTCGAGGCAGGCCAAATTTAACAATACGAGTTTTGCCGGTCAAAGCCGCACCGGGTCGTGCGCCGGGTACCCGATCGCCCGCTCCGGCGTTCTTTGTTAATCAGAGGGCTGGAATTCCCGGCGATGGCGGTGAACGATGCCTCGCGACCGCTCGTTCCGGCACGCCGAACATTTCCGGCACAATGCGAACCCGCAAAAACCCGTGGACATTGACCCGTAATGTGATTGAAATTGTCGGTATCGGTAAAGAACCTTTACGGCGTTCCTGCACCACGCGTTGACGGTTGACACCAGGGGATGGTGTTGGATCCGCCAGTAGACTGGTTCGGCGGGGGGTGATGTTCACGCACCGAGAGGTGGAAGCGACCGGGCGCGGCTTCCTGTTCCTTCAAGGCCTGCCGACGCGATTCTTCGAGCGGCTCGGATCGGCGTTGACGGAACGCGGCCACGCCGTCCACCGGATAAATTTTAACGGCGGCGACCGGATGTTCTGGCGGCTCCCGAACAGCGTCGACTTCCGCGGCGGCGAGCACGAATGGCCGGAGTTCCTCGACCGGCTGCTGGTGGAAAAGGCAATCAGCGACATCATCCTGTTCGGTGACTGCCGGCCGTTGCACCGCGCCGCGATCCGTCTCGCCGAACAGCGCTCGTTGCTGGTCCACGTGGTCGAGGAAGGCTATCTGCGCCCCGGCTGGATCACCCTCGAGCAAGGTGGTGTCAACGGATATTCGTCACTTCCGAAGGACGCCGGCTGGTATCGCGAACGGGCATCGAGGCTACCGGAGTGGAAACCCTCGGCGGCCGCTCCGGGCACATTTCGGCGGCGCGCGTCCGAGGATGTGCTGTACAATTTTTCGTCGATGGCCGCGATGTGGTGGTTTCCTCACTACCGGACCCACCGGCCATACCACCAAATCATCGAATACGCGGGATGGCTGCGCCGGCTGGCGCTGATGCGCCGTTCTGAACGCCGTGCCGCGCAGGCTGTCGGCGCGCTGACCGGGGATCCGATCTATCTCTTTCCGCTGCAGCTCGATTGCGACTATCAGATGCGGGTGCATTCGCCGTTTCGGGCGACCCATCTCGCGATTGATCACGTCATCGGCTCTTTCGCCCGTCATGCGCCGGCGGCCTCGCGGCTGATTGTCAAGCTGCACCCGATGGATAGCGGCCTGGTCGATTGGGCGGGCATGGTCGGCCATGTGGCGGCAGAGCATGCCGTCGCCCAGCGGGTGACGGTGCTCGACGGCGGCGAGTTGCCAAAAGTGTTGGCGATGAGCCACGCCTTGGTCACGGTCAACAGCACGGTCGGCGGCCAGGCATTGGCGAACGGCCTGCCGGTGATCGCATTGGGCAAAGCGGTCTATGACATGCCGGGACTGACCTATCAGGGCGATCTCGACCATTTCTGGACCGAAGCCACACCTCCGGACGCAGCGCTGTTCGACGCGTTCCGCCGGGTGCTCGCCGCCCGTTGCATGATCCCCGGCTCGTTCTTCAACGAAGCCGGGCTGCGGCTGGCGGTCGATGCGGCGACCGAACGGCTGGAGGCGGCGTATGCCCGGCCGGCGCACGGCCCGATCGAGGAGGATGTCGCTACCGTCGCCGGGCCGCGCTCGCCGATGGCTGCGGCGTAATACGGGAGGCCCGGGCGAAACTCCCGCCCGCCCAGCGCCCTCCCCTCCCCTGTTCCTCGACCCGAGCCTCGAGCGCGGCGGTCAGCTCGCCGACGCGGCCGATTGCGGCGGCTAGCCGGCGCGGCGGCGGCGATGCCGAAGTGCGGCGCCGGCAACCAGCGCGGAGCCCAGCACCGCGAGCGAGTCCGGCTCCGGCATCACAGTCGTCAGGTCGCATAGGTGATCGCTGCAGTCGAACGCGAAATTGTGAATCTCGCCTCCCAGCGATCCAGCAGCTCCGACCGTGTTCGCCACGACGTTGCCGTTGATTGCAGCCGAGTTTTCGATATCGGCGAGCGGGGCGAGGATTGACGAGAACCATTGATTGTTTATCGTCAGGCTACTCGCGTCTTCGAAATTGAAGATCAGGTTCTGCTGCGGCGTCCCGATCGTTCCCCAGTTGAAGCCTTGGGTAAAGCTGCCAGCACCCGTGACATTGATAACGGCATCGCAGGGGGTCGCCAGAGCCAGGCAGCCGGCGAGCATCAAGGGATTGGTCAGGCCGTTCAGCGTAGTCAGTGGCACGCTGAAGACGGCAACGCCGTTGGCATTTGCCGTGCCGGTAAAAGTGCTCCCGGTCTGACTGCTGTTGGCGGTCAGCCCGGCGAGCGAGTGCGACAAACCGGTTGTCCCGTTCAACTGTGCCCAGATATCGTTCGCGAAATTGAATGGGAAGCTGTTGCCGCTCAAGACCGATCCGGCGCCCTTGCCGGGGAACGTCGCCTGCACCAGTGAAGGCGGGGTCGGATTCGAGCCGCCGATCAGCACCACCGAGCCGGCGCCGACGGAGGGGATCGTCGCAACCGTCGTGCCGACGACGTTGCCGAACACGTTCACTTCGCCCAATCCGGCGACTGGGATCGGCAGCGGAACCACCGGTGCGTCATTAATGATGCTGGTGTCTCGCAGATTGCCGCCGATCAGCACCGGGCCGACGACATCGTTCGTCGTCGTGAAATTACTGTTGGTGATCACATTGAAATCGGTGAGCAAGGTCGCTACCGGGATCGGGCTCGCGTGAGCCGCCGCTGTTACCAGGCTGGCGATCAGGGCCAGCAAACCTGAGATCGACTCGCGCATCGACGTCACCTTATGGGATTGACGCTAATTTGACGCGCAATTTTTGTGCCAGAAATCCGAAGCATTTCTTAACTAACAATACATATATCATTCAGTGTGTTGCTTCGTCGAGGTTTTGAACTGCGTCTAAATGAGACGCTCTATCTGTTTTAACGAGACAGATGTTTTGTCCCTAAGGACGATTTCTTCCGGGGTACGGCTGTCGGCAGATGTTCGCGCGGCAGCGGGCGACACCCGAGGCGCGCGAGCGGCCGCGGCCGGCGCCGGCGCCCAAAAATGGCCTCGGGCTCCGCTCAGGCGTTGGCGGCGAGGAAATCGAGGGTTGCCGCGGCGCAACGTTCGACGTGGGTTGCCGCGACGTGATACGAGTTGCCAGGCAACACCACCAATCTCGAGTTCGGGATTTGCTGCTGCCAGGCGCGGGTCTCGTCGACCGAGGCGAGGCCGCTGCCGTCGGTGGTGATGACCAAGGTTGGGCAGCGGATTTTCGGCACGTCGGCACGAATGTCGGCGCAGGCGATCGTCTTCATAAAGCCGATCTGGGTCGAGACCGCGGTGCGGCCCATGAACCTGATCCACCACTCCACACCCTCGGGCGGAAAATCGCTGCCGAGCCTGCCGCCCATGGTCTGGCGCGCCCACGGCTCGACCCCGTTGCGCTCGAACGCCGCGTTCAATTCCGGAACGCGCTCGGCGGCGCCCGCGCGTAACGGCGGCGGCGTCCCGACCACCGTCAACGTCTTGACGCGCTCGGGCCGGCGCGCCGCGAAAGCGCGGGCAATCGTGCCGCCGATCTTGGCGCCGACGAGGTGAAACCGGTTCACGCCGAGATGATCCATCAGCCGCACGTAGTCGTCGATGACGACATCGAGCGTCCACGGAAAATCGCGCGGCATCGGCGTCGATGCGCCAAAGCCGCGCATGTCGGGCCGCACGACCTGGTATTGCCGCGCCAGGCTCGGGACCCAGCCGTTCCACGCCACCCCGCTCTCGGCGTTGCCGTGCAGCATCAGCACGGTTTCGGGCGTGCGCCACGGATCGGTGAAGTCGTCGACCTCGTAATGCATGTCCAGGTCCGGGGTCGGCCGGAATGTCGGCATTTTAATCCTCCCGAGATTATATACTTACTTCCCGGCGCCGCGGTTGTCATGGCGACCGCACCGAAGCAATCTCGGGCGGACCACGCTCGCCTCGTCGCGATTGCTTCGGTGCCTGCGGCTGCTCGCAACGACAATCAACGGGAGCCCTGCCCTCCCGCCGCAACACGGGAGAGGGTGGCGACCCGCACAAGGGGGCGCCGGGTGAGGGCCTCGTCCAGTCCTTAGGCGTGCAGCCCGTGGTAGTAGGTGTTGCGCATGACCCGGCCGGGCAACGCGCCGGTGTGCTTGCCGTCTTCGAGCAAGATTTCGCCGTTGACGATGGTCATCATGACGCCCTGGGCCGGCTCCTTGATGCGCTTCGCACC